>JAAXHF010000432.1 GCA_012271025.1 Deltaproteobacteria bacterium
CCCTCTCCCTCACGGGGAGAGGGGCTTTTTTACCCTCGCTCCTTGAGGGAGAGGGTGGCCCGCAGGGCCGGGTGAGGGCGCGAACGGACGGCCTGAAGAGCGCAATCGGCATCATATGCATCACACGTTGGTAAAGGGGGAAGCGCGAAGCGCAGGGGGATTTGTGGATGCGGGGCGGGGCGGCGGCCTAGCCCCGTCCGCTGGGTCTGGTAGGATCGGGAGAGCCGTCGCTGCGCTGTTCTCACACCTGCGAGAAGCTATGTTGCCCGCAGTTTTCACGCCCCAATTTCTGGCTCGGCTGGAAACCCTCCAGCTTCGGTCACGACGTAAATTTGTCGGCAGCCGTCCGGGCCGGCATGCGTCGCCCCGGCGCGGGGCCGGTCTCGAGTTTGCCGACTATCGCCCCTATACCCCGGGCGACGACCCGCGCTCCATTGACTGGAAGCTGTACTGCCGCACCGACCGCCACTACATCAAGCTCTTCCAGGAAGAAGAAGACCTGTACACCTACCTGTTCCTCGACCTGAGCGCCTCGATGGCCCACCCCAGCGGTGATGCCAAGTATGCTGCGGCGCGCGATCTGACGCTGGCCCTGGCCTATATCGTGCTGGCCGGGGATGACGCGGTCAAACTGCACGCCCTGAGCAGCGCCGAGACCGAGCAGGCCACGCCGTTTTTTCGCGGTCGGCGGCGTTTCATCCAACTCCACGACTTTTTAACCGGCCTCCAGCCCCAGGGCCAGCTGCACCCGCCGACCGCTCTGGCGCGTCATCTGCACACCCTGCACCGGCCGGGCAAAGCCATCTGGGTATCGGATTTCCTCTTTTCCATGGACGTGTTTCACACCTCGCTCAACCTGCTGCGGGCGGCCAACTTCGACCTGGCAGTCATCCAGGTGTTGGGCCGCACCGAGACCGACCCGCCGCTGCGGCCGGCCGGCGCACGTTTTGTGGACAGCGAGGGCGGCGGCTCAGCCCTGATCCGCTTTGATGCCCGGGCCAAACGCGCCTATGTCGAGCGTCTGGCGCGTCACAACCGGGAGCTGCGCAGCTCGTGCCATCAGGCCGGGGTGCGCTACGCGCAGTTCGTGGCCGGGGCGGCGGCGGGCGATGTCCACGATTTCGTCCTGCGCGAACTGCCGGCCCTGGGCGTGCTGAGCTGAGGGTCGGCGTCACATGGATTTTGCCCTGCTGTCCGCGTCGTCTGCGGCTCCCCTGCTGCTGGCCCTGCCCGCGTTGTTCCTGCCGTATCTCTTCCGTCGGCGGGCCAGGCGGGTCGTTGTCCCCAGCCTGTTCCTGTACGAGGGGCTGGCTGCCTCGGCCAGGCGGGAAATGTGGGGCCGGCTCCGGCTCTCGCCCCTGTTTTTCCTGCACCTGCTGATCCTCCTGCTCTTGATTCTGATCGCGGCGCGGCCGGTCGTGCGCAGCCCCGGCGGCTCTGTCGCCTTCGTGCTCGACACCTCTGCCAGCATGCAGGCGCGCGCCCCGGACGGCGCCGTGCGGGTGTTTGAGCTGGCCAAACACGCGCTGGGGTCCCGCCTGGAAACGGTCCCCGAGGGAGAACGCATCGGGCTGTTCACCTCGGCGCCCTCTCCCCAAAAGATTGCCGATACCAGCCTGGCCGGAGAGTGGTCGAGCCCATCCCTGGACCAACTGCTGGCGGGGATCGAGGTCACCGATACGCCCGACCCGAGCGACGCGGTGTTGTCTGTTTTTTTCGCCCAGCTGTTGGCCGAGGACGGCTTTCAGCGCCTGGTCTTCTTCACCGATAGACCTCTGGCTAGAACTCTGGCCTCGTCCGTCCCGCCACAGGTCTCGGTGGTCCGGCTGGGTGAGGTCGTTCCGAATCTTGGGATCAGCGGCTTTCGCCTGCACCGCAGCCCCTTTTTCCCCGATGCGGTCGAAGCCACGCTGCGGGTCGTGGGCACGGCGCCCACGGAGGGCTGGCGGGTCAGCCTTGAAGATGCGGAGACCGGCCGGGAACTCCAATCGCTCCCCCCTGCTCAGGACCAGACCTTTGCTTTTTCTGACGTGCCGGTGGCCCGCACCTACCGGGCGCGGCTGCTGATCGAAGACGGGCTTGAGCTGGATAATGCAGCCCACGCCGTCCTGCCCGGGCTGGGGTCGGTCTCGGGCCTGCTGGTCAGTCCGCTGCCCCAAGGCGCGGCGCGCCTGTCCCGGATTCCCGCGCTCAGGCTTGAGCAGGTCAGCCCCCAGGACTACCGCCCGGACATGGCCGCCCGTTTTCCGTTTGTCCTCTTTCACCTGACCGCACCCGACAGCTTGCCGCCGAGCAATGCCGCCTTCGTGCTGCCGCCCGAGGGCAACGCCGTCTTTCCTCTGGGCCGGGCGGCGACTGGACCTGACATCACCCGCTGGACGGTCGGCCACCCGCTGGTGCGCTATGTGCATTTCCCGCTGCTGAAGCCCGCCTTCGGTCACGCCTTCTCGCCGCCGGCCTGGAGCACGACGGTCGTACACGCCACGCCCGGACCGCTGATCCTGGCCGGCGAGCGGCGCGGGTATCGCTACGCCGCTGTCGGATTTGATCTGTTGCCGTATCTGGGCCGGCAAAATCTGCCGGCCTCGATCCTGACCCTGAATCTGCTGGACTGGCTGGCCGGTCAGGCCGGCCGCACGCCCAGTCTGACAACCGGGGCGAGCCTCAGCCTGACTGGCCAGGCGCCGCAGGTCTCAGGCCCGGACGGCCAGTCCATCCCCGTCGCCGGCCGGAGTCTGAGCCTGCTCAAGCAGGGGGTCTATCGGGTCACCGAGCATGGACACCAGCGTCGCCTGGCCGTCAATCTCGGCAGTGCCGAGGAGTCCCGTCTCGGGCGGCCCCTGCGCCTGGACGTTTCCCCCCCAACGCAGTCGGAGCAAACGGCTCAGCGCCCGGTCTGGCCGTGGATCGTTGTCGGCGTGTTGCTGCTGCTGGGCCTGGAACGCTGGCTTGTCGGGCGGGAGGAAGGGAGCAGCCGGAACGGGGCGTGACCAGCCGCCGCCTCGTTCCACGGCTTTCTTATGGACACCGTTTTTTCCCTCGCGGGCTGGCTGCCACCCCTGGCCTTTGAGCGACCCGTGTTCTTGTGGCTGTTTGCCGGCCTGCCCCTGCTGTGGCTGGTGCAGCGGCGTTCGTTGCGGTCCGGGCTGGGACGCCTCAGCCTGGCCCTGCACTCCCTGCTGGTCGGGGCGTTGATTCTGATTGCCGCAGGCTGTCACAGCCTCCAGCCGGGAACGGTCCGCGGCCCGCTGCTGGCCTTTGACGTTTCCCACAGCCTGACCCTCGACCAGCGCCGCTGGATGCGGGACACCGCTGTCCGACGCCTGGCGCCAAGGCCCGACACGCCGAGCCTGCTGTTTGCCGGCGCCCGCCAGTGGCTGCCGTGGAGCGAGGCTGAGGCTCTGCTGCTCGCCCCGCCCCCGCGCTTACAGCTTGAGCACAGCGACTTGGCCGGCGCCCTGACCGGCATTCTGGCCGAGCAACCGGGCCGGACGACCTATGTGCTGAGCGACGGCTGGGAGACGGTCGGCTCGGCCGCCCCGCTCCTGCCCCTGCTGGCCGAACGCCGCCAGCGCCTGTATCCCCTGGCGCCGCCGGGCGCCGAGCGACTGCCGAACCTCGCCATCCAGCGTATCGGCGCCCCGCAGGTCGCGCAAAAAGGCGACGGCGTGACGCTGCGGCTCGTCCTCGACAACACCCACCCCGGCCCTGTTGAGGCCGAACTGGCGCTGCGTCAGCGCGATCAGCCGGTGTGGCAGGGTGTCGTCAGCCTGCCCCCAGGTGTTTCCGTGCTGACCCGTGCGGTCAGCCTGTCTGACGACGGGTTGATTCCGCTCCGGGCCACGCTGAGCCCGGCCTCGGACGTGCAGGATGCCAATCCAGACGATAACCGGGCGGTCGCCTGGGTCCGGGTCAGTCGGCCCGACACGGTCTTATTGCTCAGTGCCCGGGAACGCGACAACCGCTATTTGCGCCAGGCGCTCAGCAGTCGCGGGTTTGAGGTCCGGGCTCCGCGTGTCTCTTCCTCATCGACGCTACCGGCCCCGGAGTCGTTCGGCACGGTCATCCTGAACAATGTGGATAGGCACAGTCTGCCGGCGGCCCTGCCGAGCCGTCTGCGGACCTATGTGCGCGACGGGGGGGGTCTGATCATGGTCGGCGGCGAATCGAGCCTGGGGCTGGGCGGCTACGTTGGCACGCCGGTCGAGCACGCCCTGCCGGTGGTGCTGACGCCGCCCCAAAAAGAGGAAAAGCGGACGGCCGTGATGCTGGTGATCGACAAATCGGGCAGCATGCGCCGCGAACAGCGGTTGTTGTTCGCCCTGGCCGGGGTGCGCGGCGTGGCCCGCAACCTCAAAGACAGCGACCTGTTTGGCGTCATCGGCTTTGATAAGGAACCGTTTCCCGTCATTCCGCTGAGCTATATGGGCAAGATCCGCCCCGAGGTAGAAGCGCGGATCGACAGACTCAGGGCGGCCGGCGGGACGTATCTGTTGCCCGCCCTGGAAGAGGCCAAACGTCAGCTGGAGCGTCAACACGCCACCCGTAAGCATGTGGTGATCCTGACCGATGGCGAAACCGGCGGCAGCGGCAGCGCGTACCTCGACCTGGTATCGGTCATGCGCCAGGAACTCGGCATGACCATCTCGACGATCGCGGTCGGCCGCCGGCCCAACCTGCGCCTGCTGTCGCGTCTGGCCGACTATGGCGGCGGGGCGTTCCACCATACCACCGACCCCTCCAGCCTGCCCGAGCTGTTCATCGGTGAGCTTGAGGACACCGCCCAAGAAAAGACCATGGTAGAGCAGGAGTTCACCCCCATCCCCAACCCGCGCTCGCCCCTGCTCGCCGGGCTGGCCGCGCGGCGGCTGCCGCAGGTCAAGGGCTATGTCGAGGTGCGGCTCAAGCCCGGCGCCCGCAGCGACGTGTCACTGAGAGTGGAGGATGCAGCGCCGCCGCTGCTCGCCTCGTGGACCTACGGGCAGGGCCGGGCCGTGGCCTTCGCCTCCGACGCCAACGGTCGTTGGTCGGCGCCGTGGATCGGCTGGGACGGGTTCAGCACCTTTTGGGAACAGGTCGTCCGCTGGAGCGGAGCCACCAGACAGGAGAAGCAGACCGACTTTGTCGTCGAGCTGGGCCATACCGGGCAGGGGCTGGTCATGGACCTCTTCTCGCACGCCAGCCGGGAACACGGCCGGTCGGCCGCTGCCGATCTCCGCCTGCCGGGCGGCACGAACCACTCTCTGTCCTTGGACCGCCTGGCGCCCGGCCACTACCAGGCGGTGTATGCCAAGCCTGAGCCGGGCGATTACCGCATCGAACTGCGCCTGCCGTCCGGCGAGACGCTGGGTCCGCTGGGCTACACCGTGCCGGCCCCGAACCCGAGGGGAGAAGTGCCGCAGCCCGAGCCAAATCTGGTCCTGTTGGAAAGCCTGGCCCACGCCACCGGCGGGAGTCTGAACCCCGACCCCGACCGCGTCGTGCACGAGGCCGGTCCGCCCCAAGCCCGGCCGCTTTTGCCGTATCTGCTGCCGCTGGCCGTGGGGCTGTACCTGCTGGAACTGGTTGTCAGGCGGCTGGCCGGGGAGCCGTCCGAACACGCGGCTTAGGGTTTGAGCAGACTCGGCTCAAACTCCTCGGGTGGCTGGTAGCCGAGCAGTTCCAGCAGGGTCGCGGCGACATTGGCCAGGCCGGCCTCGGGCAGGTCGTCCCGTAGCGAAAAGACCCGCCCGTCGCCCTCGACCACGAAAAAGGGCACCGGGTTCAGCGAGTGGGAGGTCCGGGGCTGCGGCTTGCCGTCCGCGCCCAGCAGGGGCTGCTGGGACGGGTCGCGCTGGACCATGTCTTCGGCGTTGCCGTGGTCGGCGGTGACGACCAGACAGCCCTTGCTGGCCAAGATTTCGGGCAGGATGCGGCTCAGCGCCCGGTCAACCTCTTCAACCGCAGTAATCGAAGCGTCAATCTTGCCGGTGTGGCCGACCATGTCCCCGGCGGCGAAATTGACCCGGATGAAGGGGAAGTCGCCGGTGTGGATGGCCTGAATGACCGTCTGCGCGGTCTCGGCCGACTTCATCCACGGGGCTTCATCGAACGGCACCTGATCGGACGGAATCTCGATATACTCCTCGCTGTCCTCATCGAACTTGCCCGAGCGATTGCCGTTCCAGAAATAGGTCACATGGCCGAATTTCTGGGTCTCCGAGCAGGCCAGCTGCCGCACCCCGGTGTGGGCCAGGTACTCGCTGACCGGCCGCTCGACCTCGGGCGAGGAGACCAGATAGTGCCGGGGGATGTGGAGATCTCCGTCGTATAACATCATGCCCGCGTACACGACCTGGGGCACACGACCGCGGTCGAATTTGTCAAACTCCGGGCCGGCCTCAAACGCCTGGGAGATTTCCAGTCCGCGGTCGCCCCGAAAGTTGAAGAAGATCACCGCGTCGCCGTCCTGAACCGGACCGCGCGGCCTGCCGTCGGGACCGCTGACTACGAACTCGGGCAGAAACTGGTCGGCGATGCCGGGGGTTTCCTGGCGATAGGTCTCAATCGCGCTGCGGGCGCTGGGAAAGGCCCGGCCGATGCCGTGCACCTGAGCCTTCCAGCCGCGTTCGACCATGGCCCAGTCGGCCTCGTAACGGTCCATCGTCGTCGTCATCCGCCCGCCGCCGGACGCAATCCAGTAGTCTTTGCCGGTCTCTCGCACGCCGGCCAGCACCTCTTCCAGACGGTCGATATACACCAGCGCCGAGGTCTCGGGCACGTCGCGGCCGTCCTGCAGGGCGTGGACATACAACCGCGGCAGGGCCTCGGCGGCGGCCCGCCCGATCAGGGCGAACAGCTGCTTTTCGTGGGAGTGGACATTGCCGTCCGACACCAGACCGATCAGGTGCAGGGCGCCGCCCGTTTCCTGGAGGTGGCGCATGATGGTCTGCCACGTGCCGTTCCAGATCGTGCCGCGTTCGATTGCCGCGTCAACCAGCTTGGCGCCCTGGTCGAAAATACGGCCCGCGCCCAGGATATTGTGGCCGACCTCGGAGTTGCCCATGTCGGCGTCCGAGGGCAGGCCGACCGCAGTGCCGTGGGCGCGCAGCTGGCGTGCCAGGCCGCCCTCGCCCAGCGCGTCCAGGGTCGGGGTTGCGGCGCAGGCCACGGCGTCAAACTCGTCGCCTTGGCCGATGCCGACACCGTCGAGGATGAGCAGAACAAGCGGGCCGTGGGGGGCGGGCAGGCTGGGGTGCGGTGCGAGTTTCATGGGGCGGCCTTTCGTTTCGTCTTGTGTTGACATGGAACGATTGAGCCCCTCTCTCATCTTTCTGCCATAGCCAGCCGTTCGCGTAAGATGTGGTCGATGATTTTTGGCACGCTTTGGTGTGAAACCTGCGCCTCTTGCTGAAGCCGTTGGAAGATATCGGCTTCTACCGGCACCTCAAAAATACGCTGCTTGATCGTAATCTCGTCCTCTTCAGGTTCAAGATATTCTTCATAATCCAGCGTACTGTGCGTGTCCCAAAATTCTCCCGCTTCTTCTTCTGTTGCAAACGTTTCCGGTAACGGATCGCGGCTCTTATTTTTGTTGCTCATAGTATCTCCTCTCTGCATCATCCATATCACGGGCGGCAGAATGAAGTCCTTGTATTTGGGCGCGTCCTGGGCCCCGCGAATGCTGCACGCCGCGTCCCACAGCCAGGATTCGAGCGACTTTGCGTTTGTGTTGTTTTCCACTGTGAACTTCTGCCAACGGTTTGCTGTTCGGAGCCGTGGACGTGACTCTCTCTTCTACCGCAGGCGGCTCAGACAACATTCAACATCTTATTGGCGTCGTCTTTCCCACAAGTCGGAGGGGGAAGCGGCTTGCCATCCTGCCGATAGAGAGCAACCGTTTCTTCAACAATCTCACATAAGTCGGCAAAGACGGCCTTTTCATCCTCTCCGTGGCACCCGCCGTAGAACAGGCCCGGGCAACTTCCGACAAAACACTGGTCTTCGTCTGACCATTCGACAATCTTCACGTATCGGTCACTCGCTCTCATTGTTCGGTCTCTGGTCAAGTCTCTGATTTTTCGTGGCATTCGGGTTGTAACGATTCATGAGCAAGAATCCGCTTGTCGGCAATAGCCCCGCCGGGATCGAATTCGTACACCACCGGCACCGCAGTGGCCAGTTCAAGCCCCACAAGTTGGGCCGGTGTCAGCTTCTCCAGCCGCATGATGATCGCCCGCAGCGGATGCTCGTGGGCCACGATCAGGACATTCTTGCCCGCGCCGAGCCGAGGCGCGATCCGAGCCTCGAAGTAGGGCAGCAGCCGGACGGCCACATCCTTGAGGCTCTCGCCGCCGGGCGGGCCGTCGGCATAACTCCGCCGCCAGCTATGGACCTGACCGGCGCCGTAGATGCGGGCCGCCTCGGCCTTGTCCATGCCTTGCAGCCGGCCGTAGTCGCGCTCGTTGAGCAGCGGGCTGCGATGCGGAGGAAGGTCCTCTCGTCCCAGTGCGGACAGGACAATGTCGAGGCTGTCGGCGGCGCGCTGGAGCGTGGATGAGAATGCACAGTCGATACTGAGCTGATGGCGTTGGAGCAGACGGCCGGCTCGACGAGCCTCGGCCCGGCCGGTGGCGGTCAGGGGGACATCGACGCCCCCGGTGAACCGATTGTCAAAATTCCACACCGACTCCCCGTGCCGCATCAAGACCAGGAATGACACAGGCGTGTTTTCAGCCCGGTCAGGGACGACCGGGCACGGCGCTTATTCGGCCAGCTGACGATATTTGCCCTTGTAGAACAGCAGGGGTTCGGCGTCGGCGGTGGTGATAGTCTGGATCTCGCCGGTGTAAATCGTGTGGTCGCCACCCTCGTAGCCGGCGGCCACCCTGCATTCGAGGTGGGCCAGGGCGCCGTCGAGCAGCGGCACGCCCAGCCCGCCCAGGGTGTAGGGCACCCCTTCAAACTTCTCAATGCCTTTGGTGGCGAAGCGGGTCGAGAGTTCTTCCTGTTCAAGCGACAGGAAGTTGACCGCAAAGACTCTGGATTCCTCGAAACAGGCGTAGCAGTCGACGGTTTTATCAATGCAGACCAGCAGCAGCGGGGGGTCGAGCGACAGCGAGCTGAAGGCGTTAGCGGTCAGGCCGAAGGGTTTGTCGGTTTTGTCCTTGGTGGTAATGACGGTCACGCCGGTGGCAAAGTGCCCCATGACGTTACGCAGCTCGCGTGGATCAATAGCCATGCCGCCCTCCTGGGTGTGTGGTCTTGTCCCCTGACTGCTACCAGAGGCGCTATGGCGCGTCAATTGCGGCCGGGTCGGTCAGGGACGGGCTGAGGATTGTACGGGCGAGGTCCTTATCGCAGCCCGGCGCCTGACCGAAAACCTTCTCCCAGACCGGCGCGGTTTCCATGCACATATATACGGGCGCGCTGGGGGCGGCGCGTCTGAGCCAGCGGCTGAGGGTCCGGTACATCTTGACCCGCCGGGGCTGGAAGGTGCGCCATTTGCCGTCGGCGCAGCGCACCTGCTCGCCGGACAGCAGACGGGTGTGGGGGAAGCGACGGCGCATGGTGGCGCGCAGGGCGGGGGTGAGGCGCAGGCTGCCCAGGCTGAGCCAGGCGACATGGCGCGGGTCGATAGCAGAAAAGAGACGCTCGATGGTCCGGCCATAGCCGGCCTGCCAGTCGGGATACTCGATCAGCGGATCGAAATGAAACCCGAGCCGATAGCCGGCCCGTGCGACTCGGCGGGCCGCGTCGAGGCGTTCGGCAAACGAGGCGGTGCCGTGTTCTTCGGCCTCCGCAATCTCGGCCGGCGTGATCGTCCACGACACCACGCTGCGTCCCTGGGGGTCGAGTTCGAGTAGGCCCTCGACGCAGTCGGTCTTGGTTTTGAGTTCGAGCACGACATTGTCGCGCTGGGCAAAAAACGGCACCAGTTCGGCCGAAAAGCCGAGCAGCGGGTCGAGGGCCAGGCTGTCGGACAGTTCTCCGGTCCCGATGCGGAACTGCTTCCAGGGCTGACGGTCAACTACAGCCGCCAGCTCGTCCAGCAGCTCGTCCACATTGGTATAGACGGTCAGCAGCGGATTGTTGGCCAGATAGTCCTGGAGAAAGCAGTAGCTACAGTCCATCGGGCAGTTCGAGATCAGGCTGACGACCAGATAGTTGCAGCACACCAGACCGGGCGTGCCGGCCGGGCAGTGTTCGAGAAAGCGGGAACGGTTGCGGGTGAACAGGAGCGTTTTTTTGCCGGCGCCGAAGGGGTCCGCCAGGCTTTCTGTAGAAGGCCGGAAGCCCCGGTCTACGAGTCGGACCGGCAGCTGGGGCAGGCGTTGCAGCGCGCGTTGGACAACCGGCGCGTTTTCTTCTCCCCGTTCGATCAGCATGTTCTGCGGTTGATAGCGGTGCATGGCGGAGGCGCAGCATAAAACGTCGGGCCGGGAACGTCAAACGCCTCAGGCCTCGTCAAGGAGATCGAACAGACGCTGAAATGTCCCGTCGGTGAGGCGCTGCCGGATGCGGGACACGACGGCGTCGAGGTCTTTCGCGCTCTTGACCCGGACTTCGAGCGTCACCTCGTCACCCTCAAAGGCGGGCGGAAAGGCGACCCGGACCTGCGGGCCGAGGGCGAGCGCTTTGACGCAGGTCTGCAACTCGTGCTCCAAGCGGGCGATCTCCGGGTAGCGCAGCCTGCGCAGCGCGTCCTTGACCGCTTTGAGCTTATCGTTTCGGGAGCGCCCGAGCTTGAGGGCGCGTCGGACGGCCGGCTGCTGCAAGACCGCAGCAATACTCCCCCCGTCACGCAGCACGATCTCTTCCAGCCAGTCCAGAAAGTCTCGCAGGTGATTCTCGCCCAGCCGGAGTTCCTGAGCCACTGTCAGCAGAGCCTGCTGATCGGTTGCCTGCCAGGCCCGCCAGCGGGCCAGCGTGGCCTGGCTCAGGCGTTTTTGCTTGGCGTAGAGGCCCAGAGAGGAAATTGCCATGCCTAGAGGGACTCCAGCGCGGCGTCGGTTGACGTGGCGTCGGCATAGCGCGCAGCCAGCCGCAGGTACTCGGCTCCCGTCCGGCCCCGTTTCCTGGCGCCGCGGGCCAGCACTTCGCATTTTTTTTGCAACACTGCGACCGTCAGCCGCCGCTGTTCCGGCGACAGGACGCCGGAGTCGAGCAGTTTTTGCAAGGACCGCACCCGAAACCGGTCCATGCCCCAGAAGCGTCGGGACAGCTGGTCCGGGTGTCCGCCGCGCTTGATGACCAGGGCCGTGTCGAGCAGATGGATGGGTTCGGTCGCTCCAATCCGCAGCCACAGGTCGTAGTCTTCACACGCCGGCAGCTGCGGGTCGAAGCCGCCGACCCGGTCGAACAGTGTGCGGCGCAGCATCACGGCCGAGGGGCTGACCAGGCAGCGCTCCAGGCTGCGGGCGAACATATCGCCGCCCGTCTTGCGGTGCTTGGCGTGCGGATTGACCCGGACGCCGCGGCGCAGCCAGATTTCCTCGGTCTGACAGATGGACGCCCGAGGGTGAGCCTCAAAGAAGGCCAGCTGGCGCGCCAGCTTGGACGGTTGCCACACGTCGTCCGAATCCAGAAAGGCCAGGTAGGGACCGCTGCTGAGGGCGACGCCGGTGTTGCGCGCGGCCGACACGCCCCGGTTGGCCTGATAGACATAGCGCAGGCGTGGACACGCCGGCGTAAATTCATCCACCAGCGTCCCGGTCCCGTCATTCGAGCCGTCATCGACCACAATCAACTCAAAGTCCCGGCAGGTCTGGGCTGCGACCGAGGCGATGGCTTCCCGCACCCAGTCCCGCCGGTTATGGGTGGGAATGATGACCGACACGCTGGGCATGGCGGCACCTCTCAGCGGCCCATGGACGCTGATCTCTTCTTGGCGAGGCGGCCGTCAGCGTCTCCAGTGTCGGCAAACGCCTCCAGGGCGGCCCACAGCTCGTCTTTGCCGGTGCCGTCCTGGGCCGAAAACAGCAGGGGCGGATAGCCCTGGAGCCGTTTGCCCAGGGCCTGACGCTGGCGCTCACGCTGGGCGCGCTTGAGTTTGTCACACTTGGTCGCCACGACCACAAAGGGCCGCCGGTGATGGGCCAGGAACTCACACAGGGCGTACTCCTCGTCCTCCGGGCCGCGACGCACATCGACGATGATGACCACCCCGCACAGATTGACGGCATGGGCCAGATAGTCCTCAATCAGCAGCTGCCATGCGCGGCGGTCTTTCTTCGATACCCTGGCATAGCCATAGCCGGGCAGGTCGACAAAGGTCAGGGCGCGGTTGACGACAAAGAAGTTCAGCTGCTGGGTCCGGCCCGGAGTGCTGCTGGTGCGGGCAATCTTGCGGTTGAGCAGGCGGTTGATCAGCGAGGATTTGCCGACGTTGGAGCGACCGGCAAACGCAATCTCGGGGTAGGGCAGCACCGGAGTCTGGCCCGGTGTGGCTGCCGCCCCGACAAATTCAACGCCTGAGATTTTCATGTGGTGTTGGGCGTAGCCGGCTTGACCGGCCCGTGCAAGTCCTGCCGGGTTTCACCAGTGGCCCCTTCCTTCCCCTCCGCTTTTACGCTACTGAGAAGCACAACGCCACAGGATGAGTGTCTGCCATGAATCAATTCTCCGGGCTGCTGATTACCGCCCTGTCCGTCCTCACCGCCGCGATTGTTTCGGGGCTGCGCCTCAAGCCGTATATCGACGCCGGGGCGGCACGCACGCCGGCCTCGTTCATGCTGTATCCGGTCCTCATCACCCTGGCCATCACCGTACCGGTCGTCTTCCTGCTGCGCAAAGTCCAGGGCAAGAAAGATATCGACATCGGTCCGATCCAGTTCAACGACCGGATGCCGTTTATTGCCCTCGGGTGTATCGTCTACGCGGTGATTTCGCTGGCCTTTTTCTACGACCCGGCCCCGGTTCCGAGCGGTGTTCCGTCCCCCCAGCAGCAGCGCCAGCCCGAACCGCGACCCGAGCCGGCGGAGCAGCCGTTCAAGATCACATTTCCGGCGTCCCGTTCGCGGTGAGGGAGCCCGGGAATGGAGGCCCCGCAGCTGACCGATCCCTTTGCCATCCTGCTCGGGTTGCGGATAGACGAGGTCCGGCCCGATTTCTGTCGTATGTGCCTGCCGTTTCGGCCCGCCGTGCGCACGGCGGGAGAGACGGTCCACGGCGGCGCTCTGGCGACCCTGATCGATAGCGCCGGGGTGGTCGCCGCCTGGTCAAACGTCACCGACGCACCGAGCCGGGGAGCAACGGCCAACCTGAGCGTCAGCTTCATGGCTGCGGCCCAGGCCATTGACGTGTTTGCCGAGGCGCGGGTCATCCGTCGAGGCCGCAGCCTGGTGTTTGTCGATATTGACGTCACCGACGCCCGCGGCCAGCCGGTCGCCAAGGGCCTGCTGACGTATAAGCTGGGCTATAGCTAAGCCCCTGAGTCCCGCCCTTTCCAAGCCCCAGGCTTTGGGTTAGATATGCGTGATGGCACTACCGCTTCCGGGAAACTGGCGCCCTCAGCCTCCGCTGGCGGAACCGCTGCCGCTTCCACCCCAGCCCATTCCCCAGCGACGGCTGCCGATTCTGCCCCTCCTGTTGTTTGTCACAACCCTGGCCACCACGACCTTCGCCGGCGCCTTTCAGCGCGGTGTGGACCCGCTCGTTGACCCTGGCGCGATTGTCCTGGGACTGCCTTTTGCCCTGACCCTGATGGCCATCCTGCTGTGTCACGAGATGGGCCATTACTGCTTTGCCCGTTTCCACGGCGTGTGGGCGAGCCTGCCGTATTTTTTGCCGGCGCCGCCGTATCTGTTCCCGATCGGCACTTTTGGCGCCTTTATCCGTATGAAATCTCCCCCGCTTGATCGGCGGGCGCTGTTCGATGTGGGGGCGGCCGGTCCGTGGGCCGGGGTGTGCGTGGCGATTCCGGCGGTCGTAATCGGCCTGTCGCTGTCCGAGGTGCGTCCCCTGTCTCCCTTTGAAGGCGGAGTTATTCTGGGCGATTCGCTGCTGTTCTCGGCCCTGACCCACCTTGTCCTCGGTAGCGAGGCCGAGCGGATGAGCATCATCCTGCATCCGGTGGCGCTGGCCGGCTGGTTTGGCCTGTTTGTCACCTGTCTCAACCTGTTACCGGTCGGTCAGCTGGACGGCGGCCATGTCATGTACTCGCTGTTCGGTCACGGCCATCGCTGGATTGCGCGGGCCTTCCTGGTCGTCATTTTTGTGCTGGGCTACCAGTACTGGTTTGGCTGGTTTGTGTGGCTGGTGTTGCTTTTTTTCCTGGGCATCAACCATCCTCCGACCCGCGATGTCTTGTCGTCGCTCGATGTGCGCCGGAAAATCTATGCCTGGTGTACGGTCGGTCTGTTCGGGCTGACCTTCATGCCGGTGCCGCTGCGTATTGCCGAACCGGAACCGCTTCCCGGCGGAGAGGTGACGCCGATTGCCTACCAGGTGGCGCAGCCCAGCCTGCTGAGCAACCACGGCTCCTCCATCACACTCGCTGTGGCTGAGACGGCCGGTCCCGGCCGGCCTCGGTCCGCCGGGCTACGATTCGTGTACCGACCATGAGCGAGCGGCTGTCGTGGGATGACTACTTTCTCAACATCACCCGTCAGGTTGCGGAGCGCTCGACGTGTCTCCGGGCCAAGGTCGGGGCGGTGATCGTACGCGAACGCAGCATTCTGGCTTCCGGCTATAACGGCGCGCCGTCGGGCTTGCCCCACTGTACCGAGGTCGGCTGTCTGATCTATGAGTCGCACACTCCAGACGGGCGGGTCGAGGAGAACTGCTACCGGACGATTCATGCCGAGATCAACGCCATCGCCCAGGCGGCCAAGAACGGGGTGAGCATTCGGGATGCGGATATGTATGTCACCCATACCCCGTGCATCCACTGTCTTAAGGTCTTGATCAACACCGGCATCAGGCGGGTGTTCTACGAACGGGCCTACAAATTGGAGACGGTCCGCCAGCTGCTCGAAGGCTCGGACATTCAGCTGCTCCAGATCGGGTCCGGGCCCGCTGAGGACAAATAGTCCGACTACTGCTCGGTCGCGGTCGGGTCGGCGGCTTGCTCGGAGGTGGCCGGAGCGTCCGGCTGCTCATAGCGACCGAACTGGTTGGCGGCGGCTAGCAGCACGACGGTCAGGACCAGCACGGCGATGAGGACGTCCAGGATACTGATGCCCCGGGCACATGCGCCGAGCGGCGCCAAAGAACGACAGAACACGCGACGGAGTATTGACATGGTGATGATCCTTTATCCTGATCAGTCCAGCCTGATTGGTCAAGAGTAGAGCGACGCTTCACCCGGCGGCCGGCGTTTCCAGCGCTTATGGATCCACAGCCAGTGGTCGGGGTACTGCTCGACGACACGCTGAAACACGGCGGTAAATTTTGCCGTGGTGGCCTCCAGGTCGGCCGCCTGGTCGCCGGTGCGGACGGGCTCGACCGGCGGCAGAACGACGACCCGATGCCGCCAGGAATCCTGCTCGCGTACCAGAAAGGCCGGGATGACCGGCACGTTGGTGGCCAGGGCCAGGCCGGCCAGGCCGGTTGAGGTCGAAGCCTGATGGCCAAAAAAGGGTACGAAGACGCCCATGCGCCCGGAGGCGTTCTGATCGACGGCCGCCACCACGACCCCTTTGTTGCGAATGGCGCGAAAGACTTCCATCCCGGCGGTGGTTTTCCGAATGACGGCGTTCCCGCCGAGGCGACGCTGGGCAACGATGAGATCATCCACAAACGGATTGCGCAGCCGCCGATGGATAATGTGCACCGGGAAGCCGTAACAGGCGTGGGCATGAGCCAGGAGTTCCCAGTTGCCGAAATGTCCGGTCAGGATCAGCGCGCCGGTGTGCCGGTATTTTTCGACCAGGACGTGCCACTGGTCGCGGTCGGCAAAGCGAACGCGCTCGGCGATATTGTCCGGGGTGAGGGTGTGGAGATGGCAGAATTCCGCCATCAAGCGCCCGAGGTTGAGCCAGCTGTCGCGCAGAATCCGGGCCCGCTCGGCCGGCTTCTTGTCGGGAAAAGCCAGGGCCAGATTGGTCAGCCCGACCCGTCGGTGAGGCCGGTCCAGCCAGTACAGCAGCCGCCCGATAGTCTCGCCAAGGCGGAAGGCCAGGGGAAACGGCAGCGTTTGGAAAAAGAAGAAAACGCCCCGCAGCAGACCGTGCTCACAACGGGCTAGCAGCCGGTTCTTTTGACGGGCGGGGCGGATGATCTTTTTCTTGCGTTCAGAGGCGTGGGCTTGGGGCATTGGGGAGGGCATCGGAGGGGGCATCGGAGAAGGAAAAGCCGAAGGCTTCGCGCTCTTTGGCCTCAAGGTCGGCAAATACCTCACGGTCAATGGCCCGGTAGCGCTCGAGGCTGGCCAGCGCCTTTTCCGGTCCGCCGTTGGCTGCGGCCAGTTCGTTGAGCTTGCCCTTGATCCAGCCGATATGCCACTTCTCGTCCTTGGTCACTTCGTGGAGGATGTGCAGGGTTTGCGGATCGACATCCGGCCGCTGGGCATGTTTGATATAGCGCCGTTGCGCCCGCTCTTCCACGACAACCGTGAGGGCAAACAGATCAACCAGGCTCTTGGGAATACCGACCGAGCGGCCGATCCGCGTCTGATAGCCATCGTCAATCGGCACCGGGGTACACCCCAGGTCGGCAATATGCTTGGTCCACAGCCACACGTGGCGCGTTTCGTCGGCCAGGTGCAGGGACAGCTTGGTCTGGGTCTCGGGATCGTCAACGCGCATGATTAGCTTGAGCAGCAGGCTCGCACCGCGCAGCTCGGCGTCACGGTAATAGCTGAACAGATGAATCATTCGCGGATCCACTGGCGTCACTCTGATATCCTCCGCTACGTACAGCCTGGCCTACGGAGCCTGCGCTCCAGCCAGGGGTGTTCTTCGGTATAGAGCAAGCGTCAGACAAAAGCAATGACCTCGGCTCTTGACTCATGCGTCTAAACATTGGCAAATACTGCTGTTTTTTCTTTGCCATGCAGACACCGCATAATACCAAGCCGTGGCCGGGGGCTGCCAGCTCGGCCGCCGCCCGGCAAAAGGGGCTGTGGACGACGTGATGTCGAGGCGCACGGGTAGGAGCTGGTGGCTGGTGGTCGGGCTGGTGGTCGGGTTGCTCGGCTGCGAGCGGCAGGACTCCCGGGTGCTGGTCGGCCAGCCCGCCCGCCCCTACCATCTGGAGCTGACGCTCGAGCCGGCCGCACCGCGCGCCGGTCAGGAAACGCAGCTGCGCTTTCGTCTGTTGGATGCGGCCGGAGGGCAGGCGCTCAGCCCGCTGCAAATCCTGCACGAGCGAGCCCTGCATACATTCATCGTCAGCCGCGATCTGCGCGTTTTCGCCCACACCCACCACGAAGATTTTTTTCCCCTGACCGACCAGGACCTGCGCGCGGCCCGCTTCCGCTTCCCGCACGTGTTTCCCACAGCCGGGGAGTATATGATCGTGAGCGAATTCACCTATAAGGACAGGAGCTGGCTCAAGCAGTTTCGTGTCCCGGTGGGCGGCGCCAGCGCCCCTGAAGACGCGGCGGTCGGCGAACCGGACCTGAGCCGGGACAAAGCCTTTGGCCCGTATCGGGTCAGCCTGCGCAGCTCGCCCGATCCACCGGTTGCCGGCCACGAGGTGGAGCTGGTGTGTGTCTTCAGCCGCGACGGGACGCCGGTGACCGACTTGGGGCTGTACCTGGGAACCGAGGTGCATATGGCCAGCTGGCGGCTGGACGGCGAGCACTTTGGCCATCAGCATACCTATACGCCCCGGATGGCGGCCCTGATGAACAGCATGAGAACGATGGCAGACGACCCCGGTCACACTGCCGAGATGGCCGCCCGCATGAATCGGATGATGGTCGAGCTGATGAGCGGACCGGCCAGCCAGGTCTACACCGGGCCCGAACTTCCGGTCCACCACGTCTTTCCGACTGCGGGCCTGTACAAGCTGTTTTTTGAGACCGCGCCCGACGGCCAGTACCTGGTGGCGGATTTTATCGTCGAGGTGGTGGACTACGCCGAGGGCCGGGATACCCGCATCGAGTCCATTGTCGCGCTGGACGGAGCCGATTCGTGAAGCGCGGGGCGGGCGTCAAGCGGACGACAGCCCGCGTGTGGCTGACAGGTGGGCTGTGGCTGATGGCGGCCGCAGCCTGGGCTGGGCATGGCTTCATGAGCAGCTTTGGCAATATTGAATGGCTGCCCGAGCCCGGTGAGACGCCCGACAGCGCGTGGTACACGTTTGACGGCTGGGAAGAGGAGAGCCAGCTGTGGCGGGCCGGGAACGCCGCCGGCCAGACCCCGCTGTACCTGAGCTTTGCCCGAGAAAAGCTGGCCGAGGTCGAGGCGATGGTCGAGGCCGAAAATGCGGTCGCGGCACAAGTCGCGGCCGACCGCTACCAGGACTATATGGCTCGGGCCGGCCGGCTGATCGCCGGCCTCGATCCCGATGCTCCAGACACGCAGGAACTGGCCGCAACGGCGGCAACCGCGCTGCTGGAGCACCAGTATATCCTGGCCATCATCTATGAGGAGTTGCCCGCCGGCTCGCGCGGCGTGGTGCCGCTCCTGCTCAAAACGGCGCAAAGCCAGTATGCCGACCTCAGCCGCGGGTTGTCACGCAAGACCAAAGGCTCGCTGTTCTTCAAGGAAGAAGAGGTTCGTTGGAATGTCCAAATGGTGCTCCGGGCCGAGGAAGAGGGGGGACAGGGTGCGCCGAGCGAGGCCGAACGGTGATCAAAACACTCCGCCGGGTCTGGCGGGCGCTGCGTGGCCCCGCGCCACGCGCGGAGCCCGCCGCTCCGGCGGCCGAGGACGCGCTGGAGCCGGCCTGGTCTGAGCCGGACGAGCCGCTCGTCGTGCCGCTCGAAGACGTGATTGACCTGCACCCATTTGCGCCCCAGGAGATACGCAGCGTTGTCGAGGAGTACCTGCTGGCCTGCTGTCAGGCCGGGCTCAGTCCGGTGCGGCTCATTCATGGCAAGGGCAAGGGCGTCCAGCGCAACAGCATCCGAGCCCTGTTGGCGCGCCTGCCGTATGTCGAGGGGTTTGACGACGCCCCGCCCCAGGCCGGGGGCTGGGGAGCGACGGTGGTCCGGCTCAAACCCCACGCCGCCCCGCAACAAAGGAACTCGTAGATCGCTCAACAGGACATCACGATTCCCTTTGACCCGACCTGACGGGTTTCCTCTTGCCTTTGTGACGCCCGCCAGGCTAGATACAGGGGGACAACGCAAGGAGGGAGCGCCATGGAAACGACCGAAGTTTTTGTCAGCAATCTCCGTTCGTATATTCAACACGAAGACCAGAAGCCGCTGCTGGGTCCCAGCTTCTACCAGGGGCTGATCGACGGGAAGCTGTCCCGACACCAGCTCAAGAGCTGGGCCCTGAATCTGTTCTACGTCACCGGTCAGCACATCCGGGCCTTTGGCGGCATCTTCATGAATACCGGCCTGGGTCCGATGGATCAGCGCATTCGGCGCCATATCGTCGAGAACCTGATCGACGAAGAGACGGTCATGGGCCGGGGTGAGGACGCGCACTGGATGCTGTCCATGCGGCTGGCCAAGGCCCTGGGCGCGACCGATGAGGAACTGATGCACCCGACCGTGGCCAAAGAAGCGGTCGAGTATGTGGACTGGGTGATTGAGCTGGGTCGCCGGGAGTACGGGCTGGTCACCCTGGCCGCGATGTCGATCGGCGGCGAGACGCGCAGCGACAGCTCGATGAAGGGGCTGGTCAGAGCCCTGCGTGAAAAATACGGCCTGACCAAGGACGACCTGGGCTTCTTCTACGCCCATATCGGCGAGGCCGAGGCTCACGGCGAGCCGGTCTTTGAGATGGTCAGCGAGTATGCCGACAGCGAGGACAAACAGCGCAAGATCCGAGACAGCATTCACACCTGGTGTGAGAAGTTCAGCGCCGCCCAGGAGGGCGGCTATCGGGTTGCCATGGGCCTCGACTCGGGTGTACAAGTTGACCTCGGCCACTGAGCTGACGACTATGACACGGGTGGGCGGGTGAGCGCCCGCCAAGAAACAGGAGGCTGCATGTACGATCTCATTATTGACAACGCCCGGATTGTTGACGGAACGGGCCGGCCGAGTTTTCACGGCAGCGTGGCGGTCAAAGACGGCCTGATCGCTGCGGTGGGCAAGAGCACGGGCGAGGCCGCCCACAAGAAAATCAACGCCGACGGCCTGGTGCTGTCGCCCGGCTTTATCGACCCCCATACCCACTACGACGCCCAGGTCGCCTGGGACCCGCTGCTGACCTGTACGTCCTGGCACGGCATTACCAGCGTGGTGATGGGCAACTGCGGGGTGGGCGTGGCCCCGGTGCGCCCCAAGTCGCGCGATATCGTCATGTGGGACTTGGTCAACGTGGAAGCCATCCCGTATGAAGTCATGGAAAAGGGCATTGACTGGCAGTGGGAATCCCACGCCGAGTACCTGGACGCGCTCCAGAAACGCGGCCTGGGCATCAACGTTGCCTCGCTGGCCGCGCTGACGCCGATCCGTCACTACGCGATCGGCGAAGAGTCGTTTGAACGGGCGGCCACGGCCGACGAAATCGCCGACATGCAGCGGCTGTTCCGGGACGCCATGCAGGCCGGAGCGTTCGGGCTGACGACCACCGTGCTGAACAATCATATCGGCTTTGAGGGCCGGCCGCTGGCGTGTCGCAACGCCAGCCGCGACGAACTCAGCGCCCTGTGTCAGGTGATGCAGGAAGAGGGCCGGGGCACGATTGAAATTGCCCTGACCGGGACCAATGTCGGCCAGGTGTCTGACGACGAGTACGACCTGCTGAAGTTCCTGGTCGATGAGAGCCAGCGGCCGGTGACCTTCCTGGCCCTGTTCAACAAGCCGGGCAAGCCCGAGTCCTACCTGAACGCGGTCGAGAAGGTCAAACCCATCCTGGCCTGGGACAAAGCCGTGCCCCAGGTGACCTGCCGTCCGCTGCGGGTCCAGTTCAATATGAAGAATCCCTTTCTGTTCGCCATCTTCTCGTCCTGGCACCAGGTGTTCAACAAGAGCGTCGAAGAGCAGATGCGCATGTACGCCGATCCCGGTTTCCGCGACGCCTTCCGGGATGAGATGAACCAGCGACGTATTTTTGCCGGCCAGTGGGGCCGGATGACGCTCATTGATGCCAAGAGCGAGGCCGTGCAGACGCATGTGGCCAGCAAAAAGACGGTGGCCGAGATCGCCCGCGATCAGGGCAAGGA
>JAAXHF010000212.1 GCA_012271025.1 Deltaproteobacteria bacterium
GATCGCCGTGCTTCCTGGCCGTGGATTTGATGCGCTGCACGTCGCTGCCGGCGTGGGGCTCGGTCAGAGCCAGGCCGCCGCGTTTTTCTCCGCTGGCCATGGCCGGCAGCAGGTGCCGGCGCTGCTCTTCCGTCCCAAACTGGGCAATGATGTGGGCGAACAGCAGGTGAGAGTTCAGGATACCGGTCAGACTCATCCAGCCCCGGCAGATCTCCTCAATAATCATTGCATAGGTCGAAAACGACAGGCCCAGGCCGCCGTACTGGGTCGGGATAATCGCCCCGAACAGACCCAGCTGCTTCATGTGTTCGACCAGGCCGTGGGGGTATTCGTCGCGGTGTTCCAGCTCGCTGGCGACCGGTTTGACCTCGCGCTCAACAAAACGCTGGATGGTGGACAGAATCTGTTGATCTTCTTCGTTCAGCGTTGCCACGCCTGCCATGGGTGCGTCCTTTCGTTGTGCGACCGTCGCCAGCCGCGCCACTTCACCACCTTTACCGTCCAAGATCAAGCCAAGATCGAGCCAAGATCAAGTGAAGCCCGGAGTCAAGCCAGACCACCGCCCCTGGCCACAGACCGGGAAAGCGGATAAAAAACGGGGGCAAGGAGCGAACCATGGCCCTCAGCCCGACCATGCAGTACTACCGCGATACCAAGCAGGCGTATCCCGACGCAATCGTCCTGCTGCGGCTGGGGGATTTCTACGAGATTTTTTTTGAGGACGCTCGGGAAGCCGCCGCCCTGCTCGACCTGACGCTCACCTCGCGCGGCAGCGGGCCGGACCGCATCCCGATGTGCGGTGTCCCCTATCACGCCGTCCAGGGCTATATCGCGCGGCTGATAAAAGCCGGCCGCAAGGTCGCCATCTGTGATCAGCTGGAAGACCCCAAGACGGCCAAGGGACTGGTCAAACGCGGCGTCACCCGGGTCGTGACCCCGTCGACCTTTGTCGAGAGCGAGGACGATCCCGGTAGCCCGAGTCTGCTGGGCCTGAGCTGGACGGGGACGGTCTGGGGGGTGGCCTGGCTGGAGCCGGCAACCGGGCTGTTCCAGTTCTGGGAGGCTGGTGCGGATGCGCTCGGCGATGCCCTCGACCGGGTCGGGCCGAGTGAGATGGTGACAACCAAGAGCGTGGCCGCCTCGCCCCTGTTCAGCGCCGGCCCCGGTCAGCGGCCCGGAATAGTGGTGACCCGACTCGACGACTGGCACGCCTCGGCCGAGGACAGCCGCCGCTGTATCCAGGGCTTTTACGGACTGGACTCGCTGCGGGCCCTGGAGCTGAGCCCGGCCACAACCGCTGCGGTCGGCCTGGTGCTGCGCTTCCTGCACGAGCATATGCAGGGCGGCCTGCCCCACGTTCGGCTGCCCCGGCGGCTCCACCAGGCCGATACCATGCAGCTCGGGGCGGTCGTTGAGCGCAGCCTGGAGCTGTTCCAGCCGGCCAATAGCGACACCCGAGGCACAACCCTGCTCGACATCCTGGACGAAACCCTGACCCCGATGGGCAAACGCCTGCTGCGCCGCTGGATGCGCAGTCCGCTGCTGTCCATGGAGGCGATTCAGGCACGCCACGCGGCCGTTGAGGAGTTGGTCCGGCAACCGGCCGTGCTCGAGTCCGTTCGCCGCAGCCTGACCCCGGTCCGCGATCTGGAACGCCTGCTGGCGCGCTTCAGCGCCCGCGTCGCCACGCCCAAGGACGCGGCCGGCCTGCGCGACTCACTGGCCCAGCTGCCCGAGTTGGTACGGGCGCTGGAGGCGGCCGCGTCCGAGCTGCTCGGCGCCCAGCGCGCCCACGCCGCCGCCGACCTGAGCCGCCTGCGGACCCACCTCGAGCGTGGGCTGGTCGATATCCCACCGGTCCATACCCGCGACGGAGGGGTGTTTGCCGAGGGCTATGACGCCGAGTTGGACCGTCTGCGCTCGCTGTCGGCCGATGCCAAACAGTGGCTGGCCGCCCTGCAGGCGCGTGAGGGACAGCGGACCGGCATCGCCAACCTCAAGATCGGCTATAACCGGGTCTTCGGCTATTTTCTTGAGGTGGCCAAGAGCCAGCTGTCAAAAGTCCCCCCGGACTATACCCGCCGCCAGACCCTGGCCAACGCCGAGCGTTTCGTCACTGCCGAACTCAAGGAGCATGAAGACCAGATCCTGAATGCCGAGGAGCGCGCTACGGCGCTCGAACACGAGCTGTTCGAGCGGCTGTGCGGCCTGGTCCTGGACCAGCTGCGGGAGATGCAGGCTGTGGCTGCGGCCGTGGCTCGGCTCGACGTGCTGGCCTGCTTCGCCTGGCTGGCGCTGCGCCAGCGCTACGTGCGGCCCGAGATGTGCGACGAGCCGGTGCTGTCGATTACGGGTGGCCGTCACCCGGTGGTCGAGACTGTGCTGGAGGGCAAGGAGTTTGTTGAAAACGACCTGCTGGTCGACCGCGACGCCCACCAGCTGCTCCTGCTCACCGCCCCGAATATGAGCGGCAAGTCGGTCTATCTGCGCCAGGCGGCACTGATTGTCCTGCTCGCCCAGATGGGTTCTTTTGTGCCGGCCAGCGCGGCCCGGGTCGGAATTGTGGATCGCATCTTCACCCGCATCGGGGCCTCGGACAACCTGTCCCTGGGCGAGAGCACTTTTGCCGTGGAAATGATTGAGGCGGCCCAGATTCTGAACTACGCCACCCCCCGCAGTCTGCTGTTGCTGGACGAGATCGGGCGGGGGACCTCGACCTCGGACGGCTTGTCGATTGCCCGAGCGATTATCGAGTTTCTGGTTGACCACGACGGTCCCCGGCCGCGGACGCTGTTCGCCACCCATTTTCATGAGCTGAGCGACCTGCACCAACTCTTGCCCGGCCTGGAGAACCATACCTTTGCGGTGCGGGAGTGGAAGGGCGAGGTCGTCTTTCTGTACCGGGTCATTCCCGGTGCGGCCGATCAGTCCTACGGCATTCATGTGGCCAAGCTGGCCGGTCTGCCCGGTTCGGTGATCAGCCGGGCGCAGGAGGTCTTGGCCGACCTCGAAGCCCGCGGGGTGCAGCTCGTTCGGCCCCGGCGGCGGGTGTCCAAGCCGGGTGTGGCAGAGCGTAGCTCCGGCCAACTCGGCCTGTTTGGCGACGGACGTGAGCCATGAGTCGGATTCGGCGTCTCGACCCGCAGACGGTTGAGCAGATTCGGGCCGGCGAGGTTATCGAACGGCCGGGTTCGGTCGTCAAGGAGTTGGTCGAAAACGCGATTGACGCCGGCGCCCAGACGATTCGGGTCCAGATTGTGGAGGGCGGGATCCGCGAAGTCACGGTCCACGACGACGGGCAGGGCATGTCGCCTGCGGACGCGCTGCTGGCCGTCCAACGCCACACCACGAGTAAAATCCGGCGCAGCAGCGACCTGTTCGGGCTGTCCACGCTGGGCTTTCGGGGCGAAGCCCTGGCCAGTATTGCGGCGGTCTCGCGGCTGGAGCTGGTGTCGCGCACCGCAGACGCGCTTGAGGGGGCGTGTATCCGGGTGGCCGGCAGTGAGCCGGCCGAGTCTGCTCCGGTCGCCGCCAGCCAGAGCACGACCGTCAGGGTCCGGCATCTGTTTTTCAATACGCCTCCACGGCGGGCCTTTCTCAAGTCGCCGGTGGCCGAGGGCAACTACGTCGAGGAGATCCTGGTCGGCCTGGCCCTGTCCCGGCCCGGGCTGCGTTTTGTGTTCAACCGCGACCGCCGGCTGGTCTTTGACGCCGTGGCCCACACCGGGCCCCAGGCGCTGGCCCGGCGGGCCGGGGCGGTCCTGGGCGAGACGTGGGCGACCAGCCTGGTCCTGGACGAGGACGGAGGGGCGGATGACGGTATCGGCCTGCACGGCATCCTCGGGCTGCCCGAGCACACCAGAGCCACCCGTACCGCTCAGTACTTCTATGTCAACGGCCGCCAAGTCAAAAGCACGCCGCTGTCTTCGGCGCTGAGCCGTGCCTACGGTGAATTGGTGGCGGACAGACGTTTTCCGGTCGGCGTGCTGTTTGTGAGCGTGCCGCCGCGTGAGCTTGACGCCAACGTGCATCCGACCAAGCGCGAGGTGAAGTTTCAGGATGAGCGGGCGGTGTTGGAAACGCTCATCCGCCAGGTGCGCCGCCGGCTCGACCGGGCCAACCTGTTCAGGCGGCTGGAATTGCCGGAGCCGGTCGCCGCCGGGTCCGGGACGCCAACCGCTGCCCGGCCGCTGCCCGGCCCGGATGAGACTCCTCCGCGCCCTCGCTCAACGCCGTCCGCGCCCCCCCGGCCTCAGCGCCAAGCCACACTGCGCATGGTGCCCCAGCCCCGGCCGGCCGCCAGGGTTTCCGGCCCGGCCCCGCCGTCTGAGCCGGACGTGGTCGCCGAGCCCGCCCAGCCCGCCCTCTTAGCACCAAGAGGAAACGTGTCCTCCGCACCCCATGAACCGGTTGACACGTTTCCTCTTCGCCCTCAGGACCCGGCTTTTCGGGTGATCGGCCAGAGTCACGAGCTGTTTATCCTGGTCGAGGTCGAGGCCGAGCTGTGGCTGGTAGACC
>JAAXHF010000344.1 GCA_012271025.1 Deltaproteobacteria bacterium
ATCTTGCGCTCCGTGTCTTCCGCAGCGGTCGGCAGCGCGGCGGCCAGCACGCCGCCGAGTATGCCGCCAAAGTGGGCGATATGATCGGTGTGCGGGTACTGGACCCCGCCGATAAAACCGTACAAGGCCAGCACCATAGCGAGAATATGCCACGGCTTAAAGCGGGCTGGGCGCGCTGCGGCCGATTGTCGGCGCAGCTGGCGCAGTCGGCTGCCCGCCAGCGCGCCCAGCAGTCCGAAAATCGCGCCCGAGGCCCCGGCCTTGAGCGCCGTGTCCGAGCCAAAGGCAAAACCGGCCAGATTGCCGCACACCCCGGCCAGGACGTACACAAACAGCAGGCGGCCGGGTCCCAGCACCCGCACGGTCAGGCCGCCCAGCACCAGCAGCGCGGCCAGATTGCCGAACAGATGGCGCACGCCGATATGGATGAACTGGGCGGTGACCAGCCGCCACCACTCCCCGGCGTGCAGCAGCGGGCTGTGGACGGCGCCAAAGCGCAGCAGGGTCTGCCGGTCGTGGGTTCCGCCGTGCTGCTCCATGATCGCCCAGGCCGCAATGTTGATCAGGGCCAGACCAAGCACCCAGGCAAAATCGCCGGGTTGCCCCGGGGTGTGGACCGGCACGGTCGGAGCCTGCACCGCGGCCTCCTCCTCTGCCAACACCCGCTGGGCCTCGGCATGGCGGCTGCTCTCGACCCAGATCAGCCATCCGGCTTGGGGGGTGGGCTCGTCAATATGCACCTCCATGCCCAGGCTCTGCAGCAGCAGGGAGATGTCCTCGGCGTGTTGACGGCTGGTGACGTGTCGCAGCGGCTGGAACGGCATCGTCCTTATTCTTGCCGCTGTTCCCCGTTTAGCAAGACCGAGCGCAGCCGCCGCGCCTCCTCAGCATTTCCCAGGACGGTCACGCCAGCGGCAAGGCTGGGAGGCAGTGATGAATGGACAGGGATACAATCCAGCACCGAATACCGCGTTCGGGGAATTGTGCTAGGCTGAGTCGTCGCCCTAGGTCGGAAGAAAGTCTCCAGAATTTCGTGGCGACAGAGACAGAGTAAGAAGCAAACCCACGCCTGAGCGTGACGCCTCGGTCCTTATCGGACGCATGCCCGTGGAAGCTTGTGCGAAACGGCTGTGAGCCCGCCTCTGGAAGGAGGATGCCCCCATGAAGATTACGTTTCTGGCGCTGGTCGTTACGGTGGCCGGCGCTGCCCCGCCAGCTGCTGCCCAGTCGGTGCTCAATTGGTCCGATGCGACTCTGGCTGAGGTCCAAACGCGGCTGGACCAGGGGGCGGGAGTGAATGTGCGGGGCGCGTATGGCAATACGCCCTTGCATTGGGTGGCGCCGCACAACGCGAATCCGGCGGTGATGGCGCTGCTGCTGGACCGGGGGGCGGCGGTGGATGCACGGAACGAGAAGGGCGAGACGCCCTTGCACCGGGCGGCGCATAACGCAAATCCGGCGGTGGCGGCGCTGCTGCTGGACCGGGGGGCGGCGGTGAATGTGGGGAGCGAGAAGGGTGAGACGCCCTTGCACGAGGCGGCGGCGCACAACGCAGATCCGGCGATGGCGGCGCTGCTGCTGGACCGAGGGGCGGCGGTGAATGCGCCGAGCAAGAATGGCTACACGCCTTTGCACCGGGCGGTGTATAACACGAATCCGGCAGTGACGGCGCTGCTGCTGGACCGGGGGGCGGCGGTGAATGCGCGGATTGTGAGTGACATGACGCCCTTGCATATGGCGGCGTATAGTGCGAATCTGGCAGTGGCGACGCTGCTGCTGGACCGGGGGGCGGCGGTAAATGCGCGAGACCAGATAGGCCGGACGCCCTTGCAC
Source organism: Deltaproteobacteria bacterium (assembly GCA_012271025.1). Next base: position 1,834 of record JAAXHF010000344.1, read on the forward strand.
GAGGCGGCGCAGTCCGCCGCGAATCCGGCGGTGGTGACGCTGCTGCTGGACCGGGGGGCGGAAGTGAATGGGCGAGACGCGTATGGCATGACGCCCCTGCATGAGGCGGCGCGGTCCACCGCGAATCCAGCGGTCGTGACGTTGCTGCTGGACCGGGGGGCCGATGCCACGCTTCGCGACAATGACGGCAAGTCGCCCATGGATTACGCGGCCGAGAATAAGGCCCTGCAGGGCACGGACGTGTACGGGCGGTTGAAAAGAGGAAACGTGTTCACCGATTGATGCTGAAGGACAACACGTTTCCTCGTCAGGTTTAATCCTAGATATGCTGCGCTGGACGAAACGCGTACTCGGCGGCCTGCTCAGCTTGAGCCTGGGCGGGCTGCTCTACCAAGCTATTGGCACTGCTCTTGATGCACGATGTTACCAGCCTCCCGGCCAACTGATCGAGGTGAATGGCGCCGTAATGCACCTGTCGTGTATGGGTCAGGGCAGCCCAACGGTCGTGCTAGAGTCTGGGGGCGGGGCATGGTCGCTCGACTGGAGTCGCGTGCAGCCCGCAAGTGCCCAGCTCACACAGACCTGTGCCTACGACCGCGCGGGGTATGGCTGGAGCGAGCCGCGTGCGACGCCCCGGACCAGTAAAAACATTGTCCGTGACTTACACGCCCTGCTCAGCGCGGCCGGCCTCAATGGGCCGTACGTCCTGGTTGGCAACTCGTTCGGCGGCTATACCGTGCGCCTGTTTGCATCCGAGTTTCCCCGCCAAGTGGCCGGTGTGGTGTTGGTCGATGTCTCGCACGAAAATCAACCCTCCCCCATGCCGTCGGAATGCTGGGAACGGGGGATCGAATACAATCACGTCTCCCGTTTTCTGGTAGGGCTGGGTCTCGTGCGCCTGGCCGGCCTGTTCCATCTGTTGCCCGAGTTGGAGCAGACAGTAGAGCGGTTTCCGCCCGAGGTGCGTCCCGCGGCCAGGGCGGGCTATTACCGCACCCAGACGTATGACACCTTGGCTGCCGAGTTTGCGACCTACGAGCAGAGTGCAGACCAAGTCCGCACTGCCCCAGCCCGGTTGGAAGACACGCCGCTCCAAGTCCTGGTTGCGGGCCGCTACGCATATCCGTCCTGGTGTCCGCTGAGCGCCGAGCAGCAGCAAGATCTCCATCAGACATGGCTGCACCGGCAGACAGAACTCGCCGGCCTCTCTTCCCAGGGCATCCTGATGGTTGCCAAGAACAGCGGGCATTGGATTCAACTGGATCAACCCGAGCTGGTGATTGAAGCGATTCGCCACGTTGTGGAGCGCGTCCGTCGGTCCCCCGACTGAAAAAAGCGCACGCAATGGGCGGCTAAGTGGAACGGGAGCCGCCCTACGGATACGTTCGGATTCGGGGTCGCGCCGGGTACGGGGCGTGCCCAGGTTGCTCCGCGGCGGCGGCCAGCCCAATACCAACCGCAGGGAACGCGGAATCGAACGTGCGTACCCGAAGGGTGTCCTGCGTGGGCCTAGCCATCCGCCGTACTTGAGAGGTTGCCCCATTATCACTAACTAACTACACTCGCATACTGTCACTGGTATTTGGCATTGACAGGGAGGCTGAGCATGACGAGGAACCGGGAGCAGCAGTACCGGCAAATAGCGGCCCGCAGCAAGTATCAGCGGCTGTATGCCCACCTGTGTGGACTGGCTGCCCAGGAATGGAGAACCAGCTTCAGCGAGATTGAGGCTCTCCTCGGCTTTGCGTTGCCGCCCTCGGCCCGCCTTCACCGGCCCTGGTGGTCCAACCAGCCCGCCGGCAACGGCCACAGCCAGGCCCTGTCGTGGAGCGCCGCCGGCTGGGAGACGGCGGAGGTCGATATGGCGGCCGAGACGCTGCTGCTCCGACGCAAACCCACGGCAGTGGTCCAGCGGGCGCCCTTGGACACAGTCTGGCCCGTCCACGCCGCCGGCGCCTGGCCGGACGGTCTCAGTCTGCGGCGCGAGGACATCTACACCGAGAGACTGTAGCCCGCCCGATGTTTGTCGACACCAATGTGCTGGTGCAAGCCCGTATCCTGGAGGCTCCGGACCACGAGCGCGCCCGGGCCAGCTTGGAACGCGCCTTTGCAGAGCCGGAGGCGCTTCGCATCAACCGCCAAGTCCTGCGGGAATACCTGGCCGTGGTCACCCGCCCCCAGACGTGGGCGGTGCCCCTCAGCCGGGAGGAGGCCCTGACCGACGTGGAACGGCTGGTCACCGCCTTCGAGGTGCTGGAGGACGGGCCAGTGGTCACTGACAGGCTGGTCTCGCTCTGCCGCCACGTTCCCGTCGGGGGGAAGCAGATTCATGACGCCAACATCGTGGCCACCATGCTGGCGTACGGGGAGCGCAGACTGTTGACGTTCAACACGGACGACTTCCGTCGGTACGGAGGCCGCATCGAGCTGGTCGTGGGATAGCCACGTCTTCGGCACCGTGAGGTATATACGATGCCAACTGACAAGGATGGTCAGTGATGGCTTCTGGCACATGGGACGAGCCAGGCTACGCCACGCCATTTCCAGTCAAGTCATAGAGCTGAATATTCTTCGGCCAAGTCGTCCGTTTCCCTAAAATCCTTCAGTCGGGTCGGGTCAGCCTCGGCCCGCAAGTCCCTGATTTTCCGACGCCGCATCTCGGCCGTGTGGGCCGCAGTGTCCGATAACGCCCACAGTGTTCAGTTTGGCCAGCGAGAGGACACAGCCTCGGCAAGAACGGGTCAATCGCCCGCCTGTTGCTGTCTTCGCCCTGTTGTCCGAGCAACCCCCCCTTTTTCAAGCCGGGACGGGGCTGCTAGGCTGCGCCCCGTATACGGGGACACGATAATGGCCGACGCCGAATCTTCCAACTCAACACGCCGCCGCTTGGGCCTGCTGGGCGGGGTCGGGCTGTGCGCCGTGCTGCTGCTGCTGCCGCCGCCGGACGGGATGAGTCTGGCCGCCTGGCGGGCGACGGCTGTTGCGGCGCTGATGGCGGTGTGGTGGGTCAGCGAAGCGATTGACCTGACCGTGACCGCCTTTGTGCCCCTGTTCCTGTTTCCGGTGCTCGACATTCTGCCGGCCGACGAGGTGTCGAGCGCCTATGCCGGCCAGATTGTGTTCCTGTTTTTCGGCGCGTTTTTTCTGGCCCTGGCGACCGAGCAGTGGGGCCTGCACCGACGGGTCGCGCTGTGGATTCTGTCGCGCATCGGCGGCTCACCGCGTGTGCTGATCCTGGGTTTCTTCGGCACCACCGCTCTGCTGTCGATGTGGATGTCGAATACCGCCGCAACTGTGGTCATGCTGCCGATCGCCCTGGCCATTCTCAGCCATGTTGACGCCCGGGGCTATGATACGAGCCGGGGCTTTGGCACGGCGCTGATCCTGGGCATGGCCTACAGCGCCTCAATCGGCGGCGTCAGCACCCCGGTCGGCACCCCGCCTAACGCGGTGTTTCTGGGCGCCTTCGAGAACCTGTTTCCGGACGGCCCGAGCATCGGCTTTTTGTACTGGATGCTGTTTGGCCTGCCGACCGCTGCGATCATGCTGGTGTGCGCCTGGCTGTATCTGGTCTTTGGTGTGTTCCGGGTGCCGACCTCTGGCTGGCAGGAAGACCGGGGCTTTCTGACCGAACAGCTGCGCGCCCTCGGCCCGATGAGCCGCCCCGAACGGCGGGTGCTGGTCCTGTTTTCCCTGACCGCCCTGCTGTGGATGTTCCGCGAGGATTTGCCGCTCGGGCCGCTGACCATCCCCGGCTGGGTGCATGTCTTTCCGGTCCCGGACAATATCAAGGATTCCACCCTGGCCATGTTCATGGCCACCCTGCTGTTCGTGATTCCGACCGGCGAGGGCACCGGTCGCTGTCTGCTCGACCGCAGCGTGTTTGAGCGCATGCCGTGGGGGATTCTGGTCCTGCTCGGCGGCAGCTTGGCCCTGGCCCGGGGGGTCGGCAGCTCGGGTCTGGCCGTGTGGGTCGGCGACCAGCTCGGCTTTCTGCAAGACCTGTCGCCGTTTGGGGCGATTTTTTCGGTATGCGCCCTGCTGGTCGGCCTGACTGAGGTGACCAGCAATACGGCCACCACCACCCTGATGATGCCCATCCTGGCCGCCAGCGCCGGCGCCATGCACATCGATCCGCTGCTGCTCATGATCCCGGCCACCTTTGCCGCCTCGTTCGCCTTCATGCTGCCGACCGCCACCGCACCCAACGCCATCGTGTTTGCCAGCCGACGGGTCAGCCTGCCCCAAATGTTCTGGACCGGTCTGGGGCTGAACGTGATTGGCGTCCTGATCCTGCCCGTCCTGTTGTATCTGATCGGCGTGCCGGTCTTTGCCATCTCCCTGTCCGGCCAGCCGGGCTGGGCGCCGTGAGGGCAGGGGAAAAGTCAAAAGTCAAAGGGCAAAAGTCAAAGGGCAAAAGTTAAGGGTCGTGTCTCAGTTTGAAAATGGTTGCCCGTCTCATCCTCAGCCGCACGCTCCGAGGGCAGTCGCCCCTTCGGGCAAATCCCCCTTTTTCAACGTGTGATGCAAAAAGACACCCACCCCGGCCCTTCGGGCCACCCCTCCGAGGACGTGTGATGCGTATTGCCGCGTCAGCCGACGAAGAGGGTAGCAAAGGCCAAGGCCGGCCGGCCGAAGAGCTGGTTGAGGCAGTGGCCCAGATTGACGGCGGCGAGCTTGGCCGCCAGGCGCGTCAGCAACCCCCGGGGGCTGCGGGCGCCCGGGAAGTGCAAGCCAAAGGAGCGGATCAGCTGGCTGTTGATAGTCTCGACGATCTGACACCGGCGCCGGTGCTGGCGGCGGGCCGGGGCGGCCGCCGAGCCCGGATAGTCCTTGGGCGTGGTCAGGGCCGCCCCATAGTCCTGCCGCCAATGCTGCTGCCACCACCGGCCCCAGAAGCCCTTATCGGCCAGATACTCCCCGCGGCCGGGCGTCCCGACCCCCTGCGGCGGCCAGCGGGGGCCGGTGGGACCCACATACGGCCGCCCGTTGGAGCGGCGCGGCGAGGGCAAGTCGGCCACCTGGAGGGATGGCGCGTGCGGGTCGGCCCGCCAGCCCAGCAGCGCGTCGGCGACCCATCGCTCTTCGGTGTTGGCCGGGGCCACGACAAAGCCCGTGACGACGCCCGTGGGCGTGACGGCCACGAGCAGCTTGCAGCCGTAGTACCACTCCTTATCGCTCCCGCCCCGCCCAATGGCGGCGATCGCCCCAAACAGGCGCTGGCGTTGCCCCCGACAGCGGCGCAGCAAGGGCACCGCGACCGTGTCCATGACCTCATACGCCGCGCCCGCCGCCCGCAGGTCCCGGGCCACGAGCGGGACCAAGGCCACCAGCTGCTCCGCCAAGGCCCGACAGCGCCGGTTATAGGCACTCTGGCTCAGGAAGCGCGGAAAATACGCCCGCCAGTGCGCCCGGGCATAGCGCAGAAAGGCGCGCTCCGAGCGCCCCCACCACTGCGCACACAACGCCAGGGTGAGGATCTCACTGTCCGCCACCGTCGGCCGGGCGCCCGGCCGCCCCGGCGGCCGGAGCCCGGGACGCTGCTGGTACAGGTCGTCCACGATGGTATAGAGTGCGACCAGGAACGTGTCGAGATCGATGGCCATGGCTCACCTCCTGTGGTGGGGAATGTGAGCTTAGGCTATCCTTGACACGCTTCCTATGAAGTCCCCCCTAATCTGCATCACACGTCCCAGGAGGGGAATCACCGCCTCCCCAATCCCCTCCTTCGGAGGGGTGCCGCGATAGCGGCGGGGTGGGTTGCCTTCGGGTGGCCAGACACCGCCAAGTTCAGACAAGTGAAGACCGTTACGATCTTTGTGCTCAGAGCCTACCCCACTTGACTTAACTGAACGGTCGGTTAATTCTTGTCCGCAGCATGGCACGTCCGGTCAAAACCGTTGACTCGCCCGACTATCGGGCCAAGATCGACCAGGTCGCCGAGGCCCTGTTTGCCGAGCGCGGCTTTGACGGCACGCCGATCCGCGAGATTGCCGAGCAGACCGGGGTGACCAAGGCGCTCATCTACCACTACTACCAGAGCAAGGAAGCGCTCTATCTGTCGCTGCTGGAAAAAGAGGCCGCCACAGTCGTGACCCGGATCGAGGCGGTGGCGGCCGGTGGGGGCGATCCCGAGCAGAAGATTCGGGCTATCGTTCAGGTCTTCCTGGACCGCTACCGGATCGATCCGCAGAGCTTTCGGCTGGTGCAGCGGGCCATAGACGACCACAGCCCGGCCGCCCATACCCTGGCCGAGCGCTGGTTCTCCCGCGCCCATGTGGCCATGGAGGCGATTACCACCGAGGGCATAGACAGCGGCCTCTTCAAACCCCTGCCGCCCGACGCCACGCCGTTTGTGATTGTCGGCATCATCATCCACGCCCTGCGCGCCAACCGGCTGATGGACCGCATTACGCCGGGTTTTTCCGGCCCGGAGGTGTTGACCCAGCTGGCCGACCTGGTCCTGGCCCTGTTGCGGACTGATCGGCCGCCTGTCTCCAAAGGTAAAAAGAAGCACGAGGAGTAGGCTGCGATGGACGCTTTTTTTCGAGGCATTATCCGTTTTCGCTGGCTGGTCATCGCCCTGGTCCTGGCCTGTACCGCCCTGGCCTTTGTTCAGCTGGGCCAGCTGCGCTTTGAGAGCGATGCCGAGGCCATGGTGCCGCCCGACGATCCGGTTCAGCACTATAACGACATGGTCGAAAACCGCTTCGGCATGCGGGATCTGATCATTGTCGGGGTGCTGAACGACAATCCCGACGAAAACGGGGTGTTCAACCCGCGCACCCTGGCCATTGCCAAGGAGTTCTCCGAAAAAATCGCCCTGCTGCCCGGCATCAAGGCCGTGCGGGACGAAGACGTGGCCAGCGTGGCGACCATGGACAACATCACCGGCACCAGCGACGGCATGGCGGTCGATCCGTTCATGGAAAGCGTGCCCCAGACCCGGGCCGAACTGCAGGGGCTCAAGGACAGCCTGTTCGGCAACAGCATGTATGTCGACTGGATCGTGTCGCGGGACAGCACCGGGTTGCTGATCATGGCCAAGATGGAGTCGTCCGAGGGCACCCTGGAGGGCGTGCGGCGACGGGCGACCATCTACCGCACAATCCGCGAGATGATCGCCGAGCGGGAACAGGCCGGCGTGCCCGAGCAGTTCTACGTGGCCGGCCGGGGGGCCATGGAGGTGACCTTCTCCGAGCAGGCGCAGAGCGATCTCCAGACGTTCATGCCGCTGGTCCTGCTGATTGTGGTGGTCATCCTGTACCTGACCTATCGCAGCCTGCGCGGCGTGCTGCTGCCGCTGGCAGTGGTGATGGTGTCGATCATCTGGACGCTGGGCATCATGGCCTCGGTCGGCGTCCCGATGTACTTCATCTCGACCATGATGCCGGTCATCCTGATGGCGATTGGCGTGGCGGCCGGCATTCATATCCTGAGCCGTTATTACGACGAAGTCCTGCAACATCCCGAGGTGTCGTCCCACCAGGCGGTGCTGGTGGCGATGGGTGAAATGTGGCAGCCGGTGGTCTTTACCTCGCTGACCACCGCCGTCGGCTTTCTGTCGTTTCTGACCGCCGCCATGGTGCCGATTCGCTACTTCGGGCTGTTTACCGCCATCGGCGTGCTGGCCGCCATGGTGTTTTCGCTGACGTTTTTTCCGGCCGTGCTGAGCATGCTGCCCGCCAAGGTCAGCGCCGGCCTGCGCAACCAGATCGGTCGCGGCGGCGACCTGACGGCCACCGGCTGGGCAGCTCGCACGCTGTCGCAGCTGGGCCGCGGGGTGGCCCGCCGACCCCTGTCGGTGTGGGTGCCGGCCTGTGTAATCACCGTTCTGTGCGTGGTCGGCGTGCGCCAGATTGTGGTTGACAGCTCCTGGATCCAGGTCTTTCACCCCGAGAGCCCGGTGCGGATTGCCGACGAGGTGTTGCGCGAGCGCTTTCAGGGCACGCTGCCGATCTATGTGGCGATTGAGGGCCACGAACCGGACGTGCTCAAGGACCCGCAGCTGCTCCAGCAGCTCGATAACATGCAGGCCGAGGGCGAAAAGGATCCGATGGTCGGCGGTTCGCTATCGCTGGCCGAGTTCATCAAGCGCATGAACCGGGTCATGAACGAGGA
>JAAXHF010000229.1 GCA_012271025.1 Deltaproteobacteria bacterium
ACGACTTCCCGGGTGGCGAGTGGCGGCGGATCCAGAAGGCCGATGGCTATCGCTGGATCATGGTCAACGGCGACGTGACCTTTGAGGACGGCCAGTGCACGAACGCCACGCCGGGTCGTCTGCTGCGGCACGGCAAGGGCTAAGTCCTCTCATCCAACCGCCTCGGCGCGCAGTCTCCAATATGACACAACCGGACGAGCGCGCCGGGCCGATTCATTCGGGCGAGCGTGGCACAGGCGTGAGCGTGGCCGCGCCCGCCCCTATCACAAACGCCCCAATACACACCACCAGCGCCCAGTCATAACTGCCGGTTGTGTCATAGATCGCACCCAGCACGACCGGACCCAGGGCACCGGTCACACTCACCGCCACCGTCCCCATCACCCCGCCAATCGTCCCAAAGGCGTTGAGCCCGAAGTTGTGACCGAGAGCGAGCGGCCACAGCACAACCAAGCCCCCGAAGCCCAGGCCGAACAGCGGTACGACCAGCACCAGCACCCAGCTGCCGAGGCTGGGCATGAACAGCAGAAAGCCGAGCCCGAGCGCCTGCACGGCCAGACACACGGCCAACAGAGTATGAGGATCGGTCCGGTACTCACTGATCCAGCCGACCGTAAAGCGCCCGCCCATGCTCATGCCTAGGGCAATGCCGGCAATCGAAGAGGCCAGCTCAAGCGAAAAGCCGGCGTCCTGGAGCAGGGCGACCTGGTGAGCGTTGAACGACATGGCCGCCCCGATCCCGCAGCACAGGGCCAGGCTTAACAGCCAGAAGGTCGGCGTCCTCAGCGCGGCGCCGAGCGTCCAGGCATGCTCGCTGGGCGGCACCAGATCGGGTTCGTCGGGTTCGACCTGACCGCCGTGGCCGAGCGGCAGCAGCCCCTTCTGCTGAGGCGTATCGGTCAGAAAGAACAACACCAGGGGAAACATCACCCCCAGCGACAGCCCGGCCAGCGAGCGGTAGGCCATCCGCCAGGTAAACTCCTCGATCAAAAATCCGGCTATCGGCACCAGCACCAGCCCACCCATCCCGGCTCCGACCAGGGCCATACCCATGGCCCGACCGCGTTTGGCCACAAACCACTCAGACACGATCTTGCCAATCGTTGTCGGAGCAATACCGGCCAGTCCCACACCCAGAAAAAAGTACAGACAATAAAACGCCAGCAGGCTCTGGACATAGCTCAGCAGCACCAGCGCAATCCCATCAATCAGGGCGCTCAGCAGAAAGACCAGGCGTGCCCCGACCCGGTCGGCCAGCCAGCCCCAGACCGGAAGCAGGGTGCCGGCCGCCAGCAGATACAGCGAGAAGCCGCCCGAGGTCTGCGCCCGAGTCCAGCCGAACTCCTCGGACAAAGGCTTGAGAAAGGCGGAGAAAATATAGGTGAAGCCGCCGTCGATAATAGACACCACAAACAGAATGGCGACCACAAACCAGCCGTAGAAAAACGGGTCGGTCCGGCCCTGGGGTGAAGCTGCGTCCGTCATCTTCTTCATGGGATCGGCCATCACCGGGCGCTATCCGGCCCGAGCACGAACTCGCGGCCAAAGGGCACATAGCCCAGCCCCAGGCCCAGACTCAACATCAGGCGCAGGCGGGTCTTGCGGGCCGACAGATGGTTCTCAATCACCACCCCGGCCGCCCGCAGGCCATCATAGGCCCGGGGATAGTAATACTCGGCCGCAGTCCAGCCGCTGGCAGCACCCGAGCACAGGACAACCGGTAGGCCGCCTGTGGCCAGCCCGAGCACTTTCTCGCGAGCCTGGGGAGGAATCGTGCCGGTGGCCATGCCGGCAATGACCAGGCCCTGCACCTGCTCTGCGGACAGGCCGTCGAGCAGCGCCGCGTCTTCGGCCAGGGCCATGCTCAGAATCGGCACCGAGGCGGGCACGGCTCTCGGAATCCGACCCAGACGCGACCGCGCAAGCGGCCGCCAGGGACACTCGACCTGATCCCCGATAATCTGCCCGAACGGCGCGCCGCGACGGGCGGTGAAGGCGTCCACGGCCCCGGTGTCGGCCTTGGACACGCTCCAGGCCTCAAAGATCTGATCGTTGAGGGTGACCAGGGTGCCGTAGGCGGCCGGCATCCGGCTAGCGACCCGCAGGGCGTTATCGAGATTCCGAATCCCGTCATAGCCGCTGGCCCAGCCGGGGCGCATGGCGCCGGTGAAGACAATCGGGACCGGGACGGCCACGAGTTCATCCACCGCGTAGGCGACCTCCTCCATGGCGTCGGTGCCGTGGGTGACCACAATGCCGTCAATAGCGGGCGTGGCGGCGGTCCGAATCCGTCGCGCCAGGGCCAACAGACTGTCGGCAGAGGCGGTGTCGGGCGGCACAAAGTCAACCGGCCGCACGCGCAGCTGGTGTCTGAGCGAGGTTTGGGCCAGCAGGTCGGCGGCCGTCCAGGTCGGTACGCTGCGGCCACTGCTATCTTTGAGCAGGCTGATCGTCCCCCCGGCCGCAATCAGGACCAGCCGGGGCTTTTTTGCGGTCCGTCGCATGACTGAGTCTTGCCCGGAGGGAGCATGGGTCGTATCAGCGGCCAACAAAACGGAACAGGTGAAGCAGGAACCAGGCGCGCTCGTCCGTCCACCGCGCGCACGGTTCAAAGCCGAACGGCCGCAGCTGGGCCGCTACCTGCCTGGCGTCGAATTTGCGGGAAATCTCGGTATGAATCGTTTCCTGGGGTGCAAAGAACACCCGCAGTCCCAGCTCGGCAATCTCGACCTCCTGGGCCAGTTGGCTCTGGAGGTGCATTTCAATCTGGTGCTGGTCGCGGTTGTAAAAGGCCAGATGGCGAAACTGCGCCAGATTGAAGTTGGCCCCGAATTCACGGTTGATGCGCCGCAGCATGTTAAGGTTAAAGGCCGCCGTCACCCCGGCCGCGTCATTATAGGCGGCCTCCAGAATGGTGATCGACTTTCTGAGGTCCAGCCCCAGCAGGAAATAGTCCTGGGGCTGGAGTGCGGTCGCCAGACGGCCGAACAGCTCGGCCTGTTCGACATCGTTAAAATTGCCCAGATTACTGCCCAGAAACAGGACCAGGCGTTGCCGGGCGGGCGGCAGCGCGGCCAGGCCGCTCAGATAGTCGGTGGCCAGGCCATGGACCGACAGCCGGGGATAGTCGGCGATCAGCCCCCGGGCCGATTCCTCCAGCATGGAGGCGCTGATGTCAATCGGGACGTAGTGCATGGGCGAGTCGCGGCGCTGGTACTCGTCCAGCAGCAGACGGGTTTTGACCGAGCTGCCGCTACCCAGCTCGACCAGGCTGCACGCGCCGACCAGATTGAGCAGCTCAGCCGCCCGCTGACGCAGCAGCACGGCCTCGGTCCGGGTCGGATAGTATTCGGGTTGCTGGCAGATCTGCTCGAACAGCTCCGAGCCGTACTGGTCATAAAAGTAGCGCGGCGGAAGAGATTTCCGAGCAGCACTCAGACCGGCGGTCACATCCTCGCGAAAGCGGGGCAGAACGGCAACCGGACACGAGATATGCAGACGATTGTCAACGGCGTGTGGGGTATCCATGAGTGAATGTGGTGTTATCGGGCGCAGCGAAAACCGGCGAAGATTTCTCGGACCCAGGGGTGGTACCAGTTGCGAAAGGTCGGCCGCAGGACATGGCTGCGGGTCGCCCACGAGCCGCCCCGCAAGACCCGGTGGTGGCGGTCAAAATAGGGGGTCGAATAGCCGTCGTAGGGATAGGCGCAAAAATCGGGATAGGGCTGAAACCAGGTCGCGGTCCACTCCCACACGTTGCCCTGCATATCCATGCAACCGTAGGCGCTGGCACCGGCCGGATGGTGCTGAACCGGGCTGGTGCCGTCGCGGCGCGCGTCGCTGTTGCAGCGCTGCGGGTCGGGTTGGGCCTCGCCCCAGGGATACGCCCGCTTGCAGCCGTGCACCGGGTCCCACGAGGCCGCCTTTTCCCACTCAGCCTCGGTCGGCAGGCGTTTGCCCACGGCTCGGGCATACGCCTCGGCCTCATACCAGCTGACCCCCATCACCGGGTGATCGGGAGCGAGCGGCCGGGCGCGTGTCAGGCCGACCAGGGCCCAGCCGCCGCCGGGCTGGCGGCGCCAGTAGCGCGGATGCTCAACCGCGTTCTTCTCCCGCCAGGCCCAGCCCTCAGGGCTCCACCAGGCGCGCCGATGGTAATCGCCATCCCGGACAAAGCGGGCAAACTGGGCGTTGGTCACCGGATAGCGGTCGATCCAAAACTCGCCGACCTCCACCTCGTGCCGGGTGCGCTCGTTGTCCAGGGTCTCGGCCAGGCTGTTGCTGCCCATCGGGAAGGGACCGGCCGGCACGCGCAGCATCTGGTCTTGTCCGGGAAGACTTCCATGCCCACCCTCCGTCGGACAGGAGGATACCCCGACGCGGTCGGCGGCCAGCAGCTGAAGCACCAGGGTCATGGTTTCCTGGTGCTGGGCTTCGTGCTGGAGCAGCATGCGAAAGATTCGGGCCTGCTGCAACAACGGATGGGACTCGGGAAAGTCGGTCCGGTCGAGGACGGCCAGCATGTGTTCCCGAACCGTATCGAGATAGGCCAGGATAGCGGCGCGGTCGGGCAGATTAATCCGGTTGGTTTTGGGATTCTCGGTCGGCGAAAAAAACTGCTCATAGGCATCGGACAGACAGGCCCGGCCCTCACACCGCTGCAAGATCCAGTAGCCTTCGGTCACCCCGATATGGCCCAGGTGCCAGCCCACCGGGCTGAAGTCGGGATGCGCCTGACGCCGGAAGTCGGCGTCGCTGACCTCGGCCAACAGGGCGAGCGTCTGGCGGCGCGATTCGATGAACCAGTCACGCAGCAACCGACGGTCGGGGCGTGTCTCATCGGCCAGTCGCACGGGCTGCGACGGGGCGGACGGCGGCTGCGGACTAGGCCGAGGCACGCGACACCACCTCTCTCGGTCGAAGCGCGACACACTCCGGCTGGAGCCGGGCATCAAAGGCGATCAGCCGGTCTTCCTCCACCATCCGCCACGCCCGGCTCGCAAACAGACACTCCGAGGCCAGCAGGACGGCCCGAGGGAACTCGGCGGTATCAAACGCGCAGTACAGAGACGGCGCCGGGGAGCGTGAGGCAAAACGGCTGGCCACAACGAACTCCCCGTTGGTCAGCGCCAGATTGAGGACCAGCCCCGTTTGGGTCGGCGCAGCCCAGCGGACGAGCTGTTCGATGACGGCGTCCATCGCGCTCAGCACATTGTGCTGGGTGTACTCGCGGCCGTGCAAGAACTGGAGCAGCAGGGCAAATACGTGCTCGGAGTCGGTCGAGCCCTGGATGGCGGTGTAGTACTCGTCCCGCAGGGCGTCCCGAATCGGTCGCATCAGGCTGTGGCGGAAGTCCTCGATAAAGCCGTTATGCATGAACAGCAGGCGCTGGTAGGCAAACGGCTGGCAGTTGGTGTGGGTCACCGTCTGGCCCGGGGTGGCGCTGCGCACGTTGGCAAAAATACACCCGGCGGCGATATGGTGGCCCAGGCCGGGCAAATTATGGTCGCCCCAGATGGGGCAGGTATTGGTATACACGCACGGCGTGGGCTCAAGCTGCGGGTTGTACCAGCCGATGCCGAAGCCGTCGGCATTGACCACCCCGGACGTCATCTCCTGCGGCCGGTAGCTCTGCACCACCAGCGAGTGCTCGGGCTCACTCACAACGCGCTCAAGCCGCAACTCGGGTCCGAGGTAGGTCATGAAGCGACACATAAAGCAAATGATGAAGTATGAATGATGAATGATGAACGGCAGACGGTCGGGAAATGATGCTTGTGTCTTTCATTCAGCGTTCAGCATTCCTCGTTTTTCTTCATTGTCCCAGGGCGACAGCCCGGGCCGTCTGAGCAAACGCCGCCGCAGAGCTTCGGCCTGGGCGTGAATCTCCTCATAGCTGTCGCCGAACAGATCGACCTGAGCCAGGACAATCCCGAACTCGCTCATCTGTCTCACCTGGCTGCCCGGTTCAAAATAAATCGTGATGCCGGGAACCGCCCGAGCCTGCTCGTGGTCGAGTAGATTTTCGGCCGCGTCCTCGGCAAAGGTAATCAGGTTGAACTGGCCGCCGACGACAGGCCGACGGGCCGGACTCAGGCTGGGCGCCCGACCGCTGGCCAGGGCCAGACCGGCCTCGTAAATGCAGGCGTCCAGGCACTGGCGGTACAGCTGGTAAAAGCAGGTGGCGGCGCGGCCGTTGACCTCGGTCAGGGTCACCCCGTCCTCATGACACCAGAACTCGATGTTAAAAAATCCGTTGTCCAGGCCCACGCTGCCAATGGCGGCATACGCCTGCCGCTCAAGCTCGGCCTGGATAGGAGCGGAATGACGCGAGGGCAGAGAGAAATTGTCGATCACCCGCGTACCGGGATAGGTGTTGGTGTCGGTAATCGCCCACAGGTGGGGCTGGCCGCCGTACACCCAGCCCTCGACCGTCACCTGGGGACCGTCCACAAACTCTTCGACCAGCATCATGTCCTGGACGGCCAGGGGGTATTTGTCGAGATCAACATAGCGCCGGAAAAACGGCGTGTAGAGCGGCGACCAGGCCGGATAGTCGCGGCGCGCAATGTGCAGCGCCCGGTCGAGGTCGGCCGCAGACTCAAGCTTAAAGCCCAGAATGCCGAGGTTCAGCCACGGCGGCTTGAGGTAGCACGGGTAGGTCGCAACCGAGGGATCGGGGTCGTGCAGGTCAATGGCCTGACAGCGGATCGGCTCGGGCTCGGCGCGGCGGCCGTAGTATTTGTGCAGGCACAGGAAGACCGACTCCACGCTCGGGCCGGGAAAGCCGAACTCCTCGCACAGGGCGGCGGCGACCAGATCGGCCACGTCCCGCGAGTAAAAAATGGCGTCAATATGATGGCGGCGGATATAGTCCCGGCACTGGTCGATATAGGCCAGCAGATCGAGCTCGGGCGAGGGGGTGCGGGGGTTGAGCGGAGCGTCGAGCAGGTGGAAATTATAACCTGAGAGGCCGGCAATGGCGTCCCGGTCTCGCTGCGAGGGACAGGTGATGAATACCTCCATAGGGCTGAACCTCCGTCCGCTGCGGAGTGCGGCGGGAATCCCCCTCCCACCCTGCGCCCCGGCATTCTATTGATTGCCCAGCGTGTGTCAACTATTGCAATGCAAAACGGGTCCGGCAAAAATCGAACCGCTCGACGCAAAAACACCACTAGAGAGGATTGACCCATGCTACTCTATCTTGACACCAGACGTGCCCCCAACCCGCGCAAAGTCCGCATCTATCTGGCCGAGAAGCAGCTCGACATTCCCATCAAGGAGTTGGACCTGTACGCCGGCGAGCAAAAAACGCCCGAGTTCCTGGCCAAGAATCCGTTTGCCGGGGTACCCATCCTGGAACTCGACGACGGGACCGTGTTGGCCGAGACGCTGCCGATCATGGAATACCTCGAAGAGCTGTATCCCGACCCGCCGTTGATTGGCACCGACGCGGTCAGCCGCGCCCAGGTCCGGGCCTGGGAGCGGCGGTGTGAGATCGGGGTGTATCTGACCGCCTCGCGCATGGTGCTGTCCAAGGGCGATGTCTCGGATCACGCGAAAGGCGTGCTGATGTCGCGCCTGCCGCTGGTCAACGCCGGCCTGGAGGGCAAAGACTGGCTGGCCGGGGACTTCTCGATTGCCGACATCATGCTGTTCATCGGCCTGGAGACCGCCCACAACAAGCGCTATCAGGGCGAGTTTGCCCTTGATCCGGCCTGGACCAACCTGCGGCGCTGGTACGAGGCCATAAAAGCCCGGCCCAGCACCTCGGCGTGAGGTCCACCGGCAGAGGAGCCCATGCAGCTTGAGCACATCGAGACCATAGAGAAGCGTCTGTGGGGTGCCGCCGACACCCTGCGCGCCAATTCCAACTACGCCAGCAACGAGTATTTTCTGCCCGTCATGGGGCTGATCTTTCTGCGCCACGTCTACAGCCGCTACCTGCGGGTCAAGACGGCTGTTGAGGCCACACTTCCCACCCGGGGCGGCAGGAGACGCACCCTGACAAAAGAGGACTTTTCGACCCGCAGCGCGATCTTCCTGCGCCCCGAGGCGCAGTTCGACCATCTTGTCGGATTGCCCGACAGCCAAGACCGCGCCAAGGCGCTCTTGGCTGCCATGGAGTCTATTGAGGCGGACTACGAGAGCCTGCGCGGCGTGCTGCCCAAGAGCGAATATCAGAACCTGGACAACGATGTCCTCGGCCGACTGCTGCGCACGCTCAACCCCGAGGAACTCAAACGGATCTCGGGCGACGTGTTCGGCCGCATCTACGAGTATTTTCTGACCCAGTTTGCCGACCAGAAGGCCCACGACGCGGGAGAGTTCTTCACCCCCATCTCGCTGGTGTCGCTGATCGCCCATGTACTCGACCCTGAGCGCGGCACGGTCCTGGACCCAGCCTGCGGCTCCGGCGGCATGTTCGTGCAGAGCGCGCGCATCGTCGAAGAGCACGGCCAGAGCCCGACCGACCGGCTCACCTTCCGGGGGCTGGAGAAAAACGCCACCACCATCCGTCTGGCAAAGATGAATTTGGCCGTCCACGGCCTGGAGGGCGACATCCAGCAGGCCATCACCTACTACGAAGACCCCCACTATCTCGCGGGCAAGGCCGACTATGTGATGGCCAATCCGCCGTTCAACGTGGACGAGATTGACGCCGACAAGATCGAAACCGACCCACGCCTGTCGTTCGGCCTGCCTGGCGTCAACAAGCAGGGCAAGGTGTCGAACGGCAACTACGTCTGGATCAGCTACTTCTACGGCTATCTGGGCGAGCAGGGCCGGGCCGGCTTTGTCATGTCGTCCCAGGCGTCCAGCGCCGGCGGCAGCGAGGCCAAGGTGCGCCGGACGCTGGTCGAGACCGGCGACGTGGAAGCCATGATCGCCATCCGCTCGAACTTCTTTTACACCCGCACCGTGCCGTGCGAGCTGTGGTTCCTGAACCGTGACAAGCCCGAGGCGTACCGCGACAAGGTGTTGATGATCGACGCCCGCAACATCTACCGCCAAGTCACCCGCAAGATCTACGACTTCAGCCCCGAGCAGGAGCGGAACATCCTGGCCATCGTCTGGCTGTATCGCGGCCAGACCGACAAGTATCTCAGCCTTGTCCGTGATTACTGCCAGCGCAGCCTTGACCAGGGCGCGGCCTGTTTCAGTACCGAGAGCGAAACCGGCGAAACTATCCGCCCCCTGACGGACTTCTCGGGCGCGCTTGAAGCGCTGACCGACGCGATACAGCCCTTCCTCGACACGCTCGTCCCCCCTCTTCTCTCGGAAAACGAGCCGGGGGTGAAGGCCGCCGAGGCGCGTAAGGAACTGGCCGACACCCTGGCCGCCTATCGCGCTGATGTCGAGGCGTTCCGCAAGGCTCTTGCCACGCAACGGTCAGCCTGGACAGACCACAGCGCGACGAACGGCCAACTCGGGCAGACGGTCGAACGCCTGGCTCCGCTGGCGGAATCCAGCCGCAGTCTCGTCAAACAGGCCGACCTGCTCTACAAGCTGGCTACCCGCCTGATCGAGACCTGCGAGAACGAGCCTGTCGCCAAATCGAGCAACGCCTGGAACAGCCGCGCCATTACCCGCGCCCGCAAGACTGTGGATGAGGCGCGCCAGGTCGCAGTCGAACAGCTCAGGCAGATGCGCTATTTCTGGCGGCAGGCCGAGTGGCTTACCGAACGCTTCCCTGAAGCGGCACTGCGCGATGTGGAAGGGCTGGTCAAGCTGGTGAACCGGGCCGAACTCGCGGCCAACGACTGGAGCCTGACCCCCGGCCGCTACGTCGGCGTCGCCCCCGAGGAAGAAGACGGGGACTTCGACTTTGCGCAAGCCCTGCGTGACATTCACACCGAGCTGGAAGACCTCAACCGGGAAGCCGTAACGCTGGCGGCGCGGATCAAGAAGAACTTTGAAGAGCTGGGGGTCTGACAAGGACTGAAAAACTGCCCGACTGGCGGCGCGGTATAAGCTCCCGAGAGAAGTGACATGTCCGACGAAATACGCTGGCACTACAGATTCAAGAACTTTTCGCGTGCCTTCAGTCTGTTGCGCGAGGCGCTGGAAGAGGAAGGACAGGCCCTGAACCAGCTGGAACGGGAGGGCGTCATCCAGCGCTTTGAATATACCTTCGAGTTAGCCTGGAACCTGCTCAAGGATCGCCTGGAACACGACGGAATTGTCCTGCCGACGGTGACCCCGCGGCAGGTCATACGCCAGGCTTTTCAAGCCAAGCTGATTAAGGACGGCGATACCTGGCTCGCCATGCTCACCGACCGCAATCTCATGTCGCATACCTACGACTTCGCCAAATTCGATGCGGTCATCGACAGAATCCAGCACCGCTATCTCGCAATTCTTGGAGAACTCTACGAGCGCCTGAGCCTGGAGGCGATGGAACAATGAGAGAGCCGGACCTGCCGCCCGCCGTCATGGACATGCTGACCCGTGTCTTCGTCACCTATCCCGAACTGACGGAGGTCAGGCTTTTCGGGTCACGCGCTACCGGTAGGGCGACTCCACGTTCCGACATCGACCTGGCCACGAGAGGCATTGTGGACGCCAGTCGCCTCGGACGGCTGGCCCTGGACCTGGAAGACCTTGACATTCCGCAGACCTGCGACCTCAAAGCTTACGACGGCATCACCTCCGCCCCTCTCAGGCGCCACATAGACACCTTCGGGATTACCATCTACTCGAAGCGGGGCTGAAGACTCGGCTCCACCCGTTCTCGCAGTCGTGCGTGTTGACACAGGCCATATTTTTACCATACTTTTTCAGTAAATTTGATTCCCGCGAATAGTCCCCGACGCACGGAAAGGAGCCGAGCCAATGAAGGTTACCATGAACCTCACTGAACGAGATGTGAAGAATACAGAGAAGTTGACCGCCCGGCTGCACTCCAGGAGCAAGGCGGCAACCGTGAGTACCGCATTGTCGGTCACGGCAGCGCTTGCTGACATCATTGAGGATGGGGGCACTTTGATGGTTCGCAATCAGGACGGTTCGATGGAAGGTCTGACCATCATAGGATTGACGAATGAATCCTGACCCAAACGATTGGGGCTCCGCAGAGGATGAAGGGGCTCCCGCTATCAAGCGTTCAGGTCCAGCGTATGAAAGCGATCAACATTTTTATCGTGTCGTAGCTTGGTCGTTGAGCATTACCGTGATTCTCTCCATGCTTGGCTCTTTGGGCTTGGCCTCTTTCGATAAATCCGTTCCAGATCCGATCATTGCTCTGGGTTCTACAGCTGTCGGAGCACTGGCCGGGGTCCTGGTAGGAAGCAAGCGTTAAGCAGAGAGCATAGACCGGCTGACCGGACGTGGTCATCGACAGAATCCAGCACCACTGTCTCCCGATCCTCGGAGTACTCTACGAACATTTGAGCACGGTATGAGCATGAAAAATCCGATTACTCCCGGCGAAATTCTTCTGGAGGAATACCTCAAGCCGATGGGGATTTCGCAGAGCGCCATGGCCCGTGCGATCGGTGTTGCCCCACGGGCAATCAATGAAATCGTTCTTGGCAAACGGTCGATTACGCCCACCATGTCCATTCGCTTCGGCGCTTTCTTCGGCCAGTCTGACGAGTTCTGGCACGGACTCCAGGTCGAGTGTGACTTCCGCAGTCTCGCCAAGGACAAGAAAAGGCTGACCGCCCACATCCAGCCAGCCTCCTCTTTGGCTCATGCCTCCTGACTGCCCACTGCTTGCGGACAGGAAGAATTTGGAAGCGATAAGTTTGGGAGGAGCGTATGAAATTGATTGAGAAAGAAATCGTCATTGCTGCGGATGGCAAACTTCCGCCGGACTTTCGTGAGGCGTTTGGGCGTAAGGCCCGCGTTTCTGTGTATCTGCAAGAACAGCAACACGGAGCAACGGAAGGGGAAGATATCCTGTCGAGCCTTATCGGCAAGATTCGGGCCTTCCGTGGGATTGATGATCCAGTGTCGTTTCAGCGAGAGCTTCGAGCCTCATGGGACCGAAGTTGGGACACCTGAGGCAGTTGTACGCCGACGTTTTCGTGCCGGTTTACGAAATTTTCACGACACGTATCGGCATTGCGTTGACTACTGGCAAAAGCTCGACAACAGTGGACCCGTGCCGGTTCTGATGGACGAAGGAGCTAACAACAGATGAAAAATGAAACAGATACAATCCCGGAGTCCAAGCTGACCGACCCCGATATGCAGGCTGTGACGGCCGCGCTCATGCGAGCCGCCAGACGCGCCCATCTCATCGCGCATCAGACCGGAACCGGTGTTGTCGTCATGCGGAACGGGAAGGTGGTGGAGGTTGAGCCGGACCCGGAAATGTATGAGACGTTGCTGAAAAAGACCTTCTAAGCTGAGCTTGACGAGGGGAAGCGATGACAAAAACACTGACAGCAATCATTGAACGTGAGGGCGAGGACTACGTCGCCCTGTGCCCCGAACTCGATATCGCCAGCCAGGGAGCCACCGTCAGCGAGGCGCGTAAGAATTTGACGGAGGCCCTTGAGCTATTCTTTGAGTGCGCTTCGTCCGAAGAGATAGCAGAACGGCTACGCCCGGAGGTCTACGTCACCAGCGTGGAAATCACTGTTGGCTAGGCTGAAAGTACATTCTGGCAGGGAAGTCTGCCGGATACTAGAACGTCACCATTTTACTGAGGTGCGCCGGAGAGGTAGCCATATCGTGATGCAGCGGCGCACTTCAGACGAAACGATCACCGTGCTGGTTCCCGACCACCGGGAGATTCGCCGTGGTACGTTAAGTTCCATCATCCGGCAGGCGCGTCTGCCCCGCCAAGAGTTTGAGGAGTTGCGGGGATGAGTTGGGAGAAAAAGCCCCTTGAAGGCGTAGCAGACTTCTGCCTGGGTAAGATGTTGGACCAGAAGAAGAACAAAGGCGAGTTATTGCCCTATTTGGCCAATGTGAATGTCCGATGGGGCAGCTTCGATTTAGACGATCTCCGAGAGATGCGATTTGAGCACCACGAGTTGGATCGGTACGGCTTAAAGAGTGGCGATATAGTTATGTGTGAGGGAGGTGAACCAGGGAGATGTGCGCTCTGGAAAGAGCAGAAGCCGGGCATGATGATCCAAAAGGCTCTACACCGTATTCGCCCCCATAACTGCCTGCTTAGCGAATTCTTGTTCTACTATCTACTTTATAAAAGATTTATTGATTTAGAATTCTTTCCTGAGCCGGTATTGACTTATCGCGGGGACGGCAAGCATCGAAAGCTCTACTTAAACGATAGGAGCAGAGCACAACAGATTTTCTTTAGCCACCGCCTATACAGACCGCATAAGACCAACTTGAGATTGGAATCGTTGGTCTTTTTTCTGGATTGGCTCACGCGTAATGAAGTTGGGTGGAAGTTTGAAGATTACTGCAACCTTACGATGCTTGTCTTGAAAGCGCGACACAGGATTAATTTATTTTATAGCTATTGCCTATCTGTCAGCGATTTACAAAATACAGCTCTTAGTCCAGGAGACTATGCGATTAATCTCCACATGTGGAACGACGGGCCCTCGAGTCCAGAAGCTACCAAGTATGCGAAAAGCATGGACGTCACAATATATAACCAGAACCAGTTTTTCGCTTTTTGTCATAGAAATATCAAATGAGCAATATACTTAGCGCATTACAAGAACGAATACCTGCTTTCGATTTCCTTGGCGAAGTCTATTTGTTTGGTTCAGCATTGCTCACGGACAATCCCGATGACATCGATTTGCTTCTCGTCTACGAAGGAGTCGCGGAACAGTGTATAGAAGATAAAAAGGGCGAAATCGTTGATTTAGTGGTTTCGATCATTGGGATAGAGTGTCATTTCGTCACTCTCAGTAGAAACGAAATCCAACAATCTCACTTCCTAAATTATATTACATACAAGAAAATAAAATAATTCTGCAAAGCAGCTGCGATCTGCTCAGGAGAGACGCATATATGGACTACAAAGTCACCCCTCCTTCCGACGCCCCAAGCCGAGGGAGAATACACGGTTACTTCCCCCTGCTTCCGCCGCTGCGACCTGAAATTGGGAACGGTTCGTGCCACGGTTCGACAATGAGAGAGCGACCGACCAGACTTCTACCCTAGGCTTCCTCGCCCTTCCATCCGGCCAGATCGTCCAATGTCACGTCTAGGACAGTCGCAAGCCGGCGAAACAGCGCCAGCGTCCCAGACTTCCGACCATTCTCGATCTGTGACAGATACCCCTTCGAGACGCCTGTCCGCTCCGCCAGCACATCCAACGTAAACCCGCGGTGCTGGCGCCACGCCCGCAGGGGCGGCGCGCCGTCCAGGATCGCGTTCACAACCTCGCCCGGAATGGTCTCGCCAGCCGCGTCCTCATTCAACACCCGGTCGATGGCAGCGCAATCCGCGGAGTCCTCCAGCGAAGCGACCAGACGGCGGTAATCTTCAATCAGCAGGACGGCGCATTCGGGCTGGCCGTCCTTCTCAATGATCTGCACATTCCGTTCGTTCATCTGTACACCTGTAGCGAACTGCATACACGTGCGAGGTTTAACATTCAACGACTGTCTGTCAATCAGCGATGCCGTCTTGAGCCCGGTTGCCAGGACAACCATGAGCTGACGACAAGCGAAAATTGCGAGCCTGTAGTTGTTTGACGAAGCCAGCTTGTTGTCCTAACTTAGCCAGACTTAGTCCAGTTAGGCGGTGTATCAAATGAAGGTGAACATGCACGAGGCAAAGTCCCAGCTTTTGCGGCTCGGTAAGTTGGCTTGGGAGGGCGAAGAAATCATCATCGCCAAGGCCGGTGAGCCGTATCTACGGCTGGAGCCGTACCGTCAGCCAAAGACCAAGCGCAAACCAGGCGCTTTGAAGGGGCAAATCTGGATCGCTCCAGATTTCGACGAGACTCCTCAGGACGTTATCGACTCGTTCTACAACTCGCAAATCTTCCCGGATGAAGAGGAATAGTGGCACGTCTACTGCTGGATACCCACACCGTGCTGTGGTGGTTGACCGACCCTGAGAAACTGCATAGGGACGCTTATCAAGCCATTGCGAACGAACAGAACGAAGTCTTCGTCAGCGCAGTCAGCGGCTGGGAGATCGCCGTCAAGCGCGCGTTAGGGAAGCTTCAAGCCCCGGACAACCTGGAAGCGAGTATCAAAGATCAGGGCTTTACGCCTCTATCCCTGACGTTCTCTCACGCGGAGCAGGCGGGTACCCTTCCGCCACACCACGGCGACCCGTTCGACAGGATGCTGGTCGCTCAGGCCCAGGCCGAAGCTCTCGTCCTCGTTACCAGGGACCGCCACATCTCCCGCTACGACGTGCGCACGATGACGGCATAGGCGGCGCCAATGACATCCACGTCCTACACCGAAGACACTCTGGTCCAGCAGACCACGGCGAACTACCTGGAACGGCAGCTCGGCTGGGAGTCGGTCTACGCCTACAACAACGAGGACTTCGGGCCGGACAGCCTGCTGGGCCGCGCTTCCGACCGCGAGGTGGTGCTGACGCGCCCGCTGCGCGAGAAGCTGGTCGAACTGAATCCGGGCTTGCCAGAGGCCGCCTACGACGACGCAGTACGCCAGCTCACCGCCAGCGTTGCCTCGCAGACCCCCGTCGCCGCCAACCGCGAGAAGTACGCGTTGATGCGCGACGGCGTGCAGGTCGCCTTTCGCACCGACACGGGCGAGCTGGTGCGGGAGCGGCTGCGGGTCTTCGACTTCGACGACCCCACCACCAACCGCTTCCTGTGCGTGCGCGAGCTGTGGGTGCGGGGCGACCTGTACCGGCAGCGGGCCGACCTCGTCGGCTTTGTCAACGGCCTGCCGCTGCTCTTCATCGAGTGCAAAAACATCCACCGTGACCTCAAGGTCGCCTTTGAGGACAACTACGCCGACTACCGGGACACCATTCCCCACCTGTTTCACCACAACGCCATCGTGATGTTCGGCAACGGCGAAAAGGCCAAGATCGGCTCAATCACCAGCAGGTGGGAGCACTTCCACGAGTGGAAACGCCTGGCCGAGGAGGAGTCCGGCGCGGTCGATATGGAGACGCTGCTCAAGGGTGTGTGCGACAAGCGTAACTTCATGGACCTGGTGGAGAACTTCATCCTGTTCGACGAAGCCTCGGGCGAGACAAAGAAGATTCTCGCCCGCAACCATCAGTTTCTGGGTGTGAACCGCGCGGTTGAGGCGGTGCGCGAGCGGGAGGCGCGGCAGGGCCGCTTGGGCGTGTTCTGGCACACCCAGGGGGCGGGCAAGAGCTACTCGATGGTCATGTTCACCCGCAAGGTGCATCGCAAGCTGGGCGGCAACTTCACCTTCCTGGTGCTGACCGACCGCGACGACCTGGATACCCAGATCTATAAGACCTTTGCCGGCTGTGGTGTGGTGGACCATGACGCAGAGCCGTGCCGGGCGGAAAGCGGACAACACCTGAGCCGCCTGCTGGCCGAGCAGAAGTCGCACGTCTTCTCGCTGATCCAGAAGTTCAACCAGGCTGTAGACCCCGACTCGGGCTATACCCGGCGCGACGACATCATCGTCATTACCGACGAGGCGCACCGCACCCAGTACGGCAGTCTGGCCCTCAACATGCGCAACGCCCTGCCCAAGGCCAGCTACATCGGCTTTACCGGCACGCCGCTGTTCAGCGACGATGAGATCACGCGGCGGGTCTTTGGCGCATGCGTCTCGACCTACGATTTCCAGCGGGCGGTAGAGGACCAAGCCACCGTGCCACTCTACTACGACGCCCGCGGCGACGAGCTGGGCGTGGCCGTCGGCGACCTCAACGAGCGCATCGCCGACACGCTGGAGGAACTGGAAACCGAGGACATCGACGTAGAGCAGCGCCTGGAGCGGGAACTCAAGCGCGACTACCACGTCGTCACCGCAGGCAGGCGGCTCGATCAGGTGGCACGGGACTTCGTGCGGCACTACTCGGCGGCCTGGGAGACCGGCAAGGCGCTGCTGGTGTGCATCGACAAGGTGACCTGCGTGCGGATGCAGCGGCTGATCGAGTTCTACTGGCGCGAACGCATCAAGGAGCTGGAAGCGGAGCGGCAGCGGACCACCGACGAACAGGAGGAGCTGTCTCTGCAAAGGCAGGTCGGCTGGATGAACGACACCCGCACGGCCGTGGTGGTCAGCGAGGAACAGGGTGAGGTAGAAAAGTTCCGCAAGTGGGAGCTGGACATTCGCCCCCACCGCAGACTCATCAAGGAGGGCATGGAGCTGCCCGAGTCCATGCGTAGCCAGCCGCGCTTTCGCACCATGCAGCGCATGGCCCTGGATGAAGCTTTCAAAGAGGAACAACACCCCTTCCGCATCGCCATTGTATGCGCCATGTGGCTGACCGGCTTTGACGTACCAAGCCTGTCCACGCTGTATCTCGACAAGCCGCTCAAGGCTCACACGCTGATGCAGGCCATCGCCCGCGCCAACCGGGTGAACGAGGGTAAGAACAACGGCCTGATCGTGGACTACTGCGGCATCCTCAAGCACCTGCGCAAGGCGTTGGCCACATTTGCCGGCACCCGGCCCGACAGTGGCGGCGACGAGATCGAGCCGGCCCGGCCGCATGAAGACCTGCTGGCCGACTTGGACGAGGCAATTTCCCTGGTGCGAGTCTTTCTCGATGAGCGGGGAGCGTCACTGGCCGACATTATCCGAAAGACGGGCTTCGAGCGGAACGCCGCCATCGTCACCTGCAAGGAAGTGGTCAACGAGAATGACGAAACCCGCAAGCGCTTCGAGGTCATGTGCTGGGAGGTATTCAAGAAGTTCAAGGCGTGTCTCAACGTTGCAGCCGTGAACATCTACCGCGCCGACCGTGACGCAATCGACATCGTCTATAAGAGCCTGCAACAGGACCGAGCGCAGACCGACATCACGGACATCATTCGACAACTGCACCAGGTGGTCGATGAGGCGATTACAACGACCGACAGGGCGGCGGAAGAGCGGGAAGCCTACGATATCAGCCGGATCGATTTCGACCGGCTCAAGCGGGAATTCGAGCGCAGCCCGACACGGCAAACGACTGTTCAGAACCTGAGGCAGGCCGTCGAAAACCGGCTGCGCCGGCTCTTGCGGCAAAACCCGCTACGCACCGATTTTCAGCAGCACTACGAGGCCATCGTTGCGGACTACAACCGGCAGAAGGAGCGGGTGACAATCGAGCGAACGTTCGAGGCGCTGCTCACACTGGTCGAAGAACTGGACAACGAGGAGCGACGGGCGGTCCGCGAAGGTCTCGATGAGGAAGCGTTGGCCGTCTTCGACCTGCTCAGGAAGCCGGCTCTGAGTACATCCGACATCCGGCGCATCAAGGCGGTTGCCGTCGAGCTGCTGAAGACGCTGAAGGCCGAGAAGCTGCGCGTCGATCAGTGGCGCGACAAGGAGGCGTCCCGCGACGCGGTGCGCGTCACCATCCGAGACTTTCTGTGGGATGACGCGACCGGCTTGCCGGAGAGCTACACGGACGGGGAAGTAACGGCGCGCTCGGACGAGGTCTTCCGTCACGTCTTCCGCGCCTACCCGACGCTGCCGTCACCCTGCTATGAGACGGCGGCAGCCTGAACCGGGCCGGACAGGGCGGACTCAGGGTCGGCCAGCGTCCGAAACATTCTTCTGCGCCTGCCGGCTTTTCTGATCCGCTCTCGACACCGAACAGGCGGAAACCGTAATATAGGCGCATGGCACAATACATCGGTATTTTGACCAGCGGTGGCGATTGTCCCGGACTCAACGCGGCCATTCGCGCGGTCGGTAAGGCTTGTTTGGACGCCTATGACATCCGGCTTATCGGTTTTCAAAACGGTTTCCGTGGCTTGGTGCAGAATCAGACCCTGGAGTTAGACAGAAAAGCGCTCTCGGGCATTCTGACCGACGGCGGAACCATTCTCGGCACCAGTCGGGATAAACCGCACCGGATGTCCATTGGCGGCAAAATCCATGACATGACGGACGCCGTCATTGATACCTATCGGCGGCATCATCTGGATGCACTGGTCTGTCTGGGCGGGGGTGGCACACAGAAAAACGCGCTGCGGCTCAAAAAAGCGAACCTGAATATCGTGACCCTGCCAAAAACGATTGATAACGATATTGCCAAGACTGACATCACGTTCGGGTTTAATACTGCGGTGGGCATCGCGACCGAAGCCATAGACCGGCTGCATTCGACCGCGACCAGCCACGACCGGATTATCGTGGTCGAAGTGATGGGCCATAGAGCCGGCTGGTTGGCCCTCCAAGCCGGCATGGCCGGCGGGGCGGATGTCATTCTTATCCCGGAAATTCCCTATCACATCGAGCGGGTCGCCCAGACTATTCGAGAACGGACCAGACAGGGCAAACACTTCAGCATTGTCGTGGTCGCAGAAGGCGCGCTGTCTATCAGTGAAGCCCACAAGGTCGGGGAACTCGTGCACCAAAAAAGAGAGGCCAAAGACAGACAAGAAAAGGAAAGGGCCTCGGCCAATCTGGAAACATTCCATAAGGAACACCTTGGCCATACGATTCGTCTGACCCAGGAGTTGGAGCGCCTGACGGGCCAGGAGTCGCGCCTGAGCATTCTTGGTCATCTGCAACGCGGGGGGACGCCCTCGGCCACGGACCGTGTCCTTGCCACCTGGCTGGGCACGCGCTGCGCTCAGTTGCTGCGAGAAGGTCGCGACGGCTTTATGCTGGCCGTACAGGACCAGCAGCTCCGCCCTGTGCCTTTGGAAGAGGTCGCGGGGAAAAAGAAACTGGTCTCCCCGGACCATCACCTCGTTGA
Organism: Deltaproteobacteria bacterium; assembly: GCA_012271025.1. The sequence goes on from JAAXHF010000229.1 coordinate 19,777, forward strand.
AGCGGCGCGTCTGGTCGGGACGAGCTTTGGCGATTAAGCCACGGTTGGACTGCGGTCAACACATCAGGACGGACTCTCGTAGAACACGTATGAGGTCGAATAATCGCTGAACTCAAAGTAGACCTTGGCCTCACCGTCGTCAGACAGGCCGTTCAGGTTGGCGTCCAGCACGCCGTAGCCGAAGCGGTACGGCCGGGGCACGCCGTCGCCGGTCCCGGTTGCGGTCGAAATCTTGTCGATTTCAAGAAAGCGCTTGACCAGCTTGTCGCCCGCGTAAATTTCCAGCACCCCGTCGGTGCCGGTCCAGTTCTGGACCGCCCGCCCCAACTTGTTCTGGGTTTCCTGGGTGCACGCCACGCCAGCCATGACGAGGCCGGCAAACACGACAGCCCGTAGCAGTACATATCTCATGTCTTCCTCACACCGGCACCGAGCCCTTGAGCAGGATGCGCTGATGACGCCGGCTCTGGCCGACCGCAAAATCCATATTGACCGAATGGACCAGACACCGGTTGTCCCAGACCAGAATATCGCCGACCCGCCAGGCGTGATCGTAGCGGTAGCGGGCCTGGGTCATGTGGGCGTGGAGCCGGTCGAGCAGCGCGTCACTCTCTCGGCGCTCCAGATCGACAATCCGGTCGGTCCGGTTCGCGTTCAGATAGATCGCTTTGTGCCCGGTCTCGTCGTGGGTCCGAATCAGGGGGTGGACCACGTCCGGGGTTTCCTGTTTTTCAACCGTCGAGCGTTGCTGGGCTCGGGCCGGAGTGCGCAGCGTATCGTAGCTGTGCACGGCCCGCAGGCCGTCCACCCGGGCTTTCAACTCCTCGGACAGGTCGGCATAGGCGGCCCGCAGATTGCAGAAACAGGTCTCGCCACCGGACTCGGGCAGGGCCAGGGCCTGGAGCATGGTCGCCTTGGCCGGGACGGCAAAATACGAATCGTCGGTGTGCCAGCCCGTCAGGCGCAGCCGGGACAGATCGGCCGGCTTGGACTCAGGCGTCTTATACGAGCTGTCCAGAACCGACACTTCGGGGACGTGCGTATCCCGATACTCGCGCAGCAGCTGGAACTGAGGCTCACCAAAGTAGCGGGCGACCCGGACAAATTCGGCCGGGGCCAGGAGCGCGGCGCGCAGGCACAGCAGATGCACCTCAAGAAACGCGCCGGTGATGGCGGCTCTGGTGGCGTCGTCTACGGGTCGCGTCCAGTCAAGCCCGCTGACCTCGGCGCCCAAGGCGTCACTCAGGGGCGTGATGCGGAGTGTCATGATACTCGCCTCCCGATACAGATGTGATCGGCGACTGTCCATGCCGAACTTAGCCCAAGGCCGGCCGGAAACCAAGACCGAAGGCCGAGAAAATGGGGCTCCTATTGACCCACCTGAGGCGACAGGGCATATGTCTTCCACACGGGATTGTCATTCGCTATGGACGATCTGATTCAAAAAGCCGACACCCTGCTCGAAGCCCTGCCGTATATGCAGCGCTTCTCGGGCAAGACCCTGGTCATCAAGTATGGCGGCCACGCCATGCAGGACGAGGATCTCAAGCAACACTTCGCCCAGGATATCGTGCTGCTCAAGTTTACCGGCATGAATCCGGTCGTGGTCCACGGCGGGGGCCCCCAGATCGGCCACATGCTGGAGCGGCTGGACATCAGCTCGACATTCGTGCGCGGCATGCGCGTCACCGACGCCGCCACCGTGGAGGTGGTCGAGATGGTGCTGGGCAAGCTCAACAAGGAGATTGCGACCCTGATCAACCGCCAGGGCGGCCGAGCGGTCGGCCTGAGCGGTAAAGACGGGGACATGATTGTAGCCTGCAAGATGTTCGTGACAGACGGCCAGCCGCCCCAGCGTCGCGATATCGGTCAGGTCGGAGAGGTCGTCGGCGTCAACCCCGATCTGGTCCACTCCCTGACCGGGGCCGATTTCATCCCCGTCATCGCCCCGATCGGCATCGGCCGGGACGGCACCACGTATAATATCAACGCCGACCTGGTGGCCGGAAAAGTCGCCCAGGCCCTGCAGGCCGAAAAGCTCATCCTGCTGACCGATGTCGAGGGCATTCAAGACGACGACGGCGCCCTGATCTCCACCCTCGGCAGCGAGCAGGCCAAGACCCTGATTGACCGCCACACCATCAGCGCGGGCATGATTCCCAAAGTCGAGTGTTGTCTTGAGGCTCTGCACGGCGGGGTTCGCAAGACCCATATTATTGACGGCCGCGTGCGCCACGCCATCCTGCTGGAGCTGTTCACCAGGGAGGGGGTCGGCACCGAGGTCGTCCGGAGGAGCGCATGACCAACCAGGACATTATTGATCTGAACACCCAGTATCTGTGCAACACCTACGCCCGCTTTCCGGTCGCCTTTGTGCGCGGCGAGGGCTGTCGGCTGTGGGACGCCGAGGGCAAGGAGTATCTGGATCTGTTTGCCAGCTTGGCCGTCATGAACCTCGGACAGTGCCATCCGGCCGTGGTCCGGGCGGTCCAGGATCAGGTTTCCACCCTGACCCATATCTCCAATTTGCACCACACCGTGCCCCAGGCGCGGCTGGCCGAGCTGCTGTGCAGCCACTCGTTTGGTGACAAGGTGTTTTTCTGCAACAGCGGTGCCGAGGCCAACGAGGCGTCGATCAAGCTGGCCCGCAAATACGGTGTGGATAAGCGCGACGGACGCTACGAAATCCTGACCGTCCTGGGCTCCTTCCACGGGCGGACGATGGCCACAATTGCCGCCACCGGCCAGGAAAAGGTCCGCCAGGGCTTCGGGCCGGTGCTGGACGGCTTTCGCTACGTCGCCTACGACGACCTGGAGGCGATGGAGGCCGCGGTCTCGGACAAGACCGTGGCGATCCTGGTCGAGCCCATCCTGGGCGAGGGTGGGGTCGTGGTCCCCCGGCCGGGCTATCTCAAGGGGCTGCGCGACATCTGCGACCGCCACGACCTGCTGCTGATCGCCGACGAGGTGCAGGTCGGCATCGGCCGCACCGGCACGCTGTTCGCCTATGAGCACGCGGGCATCGAGCCGGACATCATGCCCCTGGCCAAGGCTCTGGGCGGCGGCATTCCGGTCGGCGCGATGGTCGCTCGGGCCGAGATTGCCGAAAGCTTGAACCTAGGCACCCACGGCTCCACCTTTGGCGGCAATGCGGTCGCCTGCGCTGCGGGAGTGGCGGTCATGGACACCCTGCTGAACGGCGGTGTGTTGGAAAACTGCCAAAAGATGGGCGCCTACTTCCTGACCAGGCTGCAAGACCTGCAAGCCAAGTTCTCGTGCATTACCGAGGTGCGCGGCCAGGGCCTGATCCTGGGCGCCGCGCTCGACCGGGACGGGGCGGACATTGTCAACGCCTGCCTGGACCAGGGCCTGCTGATCAACTGCGCGGCCGGCACGGTGCTGCGTTTTATCCCGCCGCTCATTATTACGCAGGCCGAAATTGACCAAGGCGTGGCGATTCTCGAAAACGTGTTGGCCCAGCAATGAAACGCGACCTGGTCAGTATCAGCGACCTTGAGCCAGACCAGCTCAACGCCATCTTTTCCCTGGCCCAGCGGCTCAAGCGCGAACGCCGGGCCGGCCAGACCCACCCCCTGCTGAGCGGCAAAACCCTGGCCATGCTCTTCGAGAAGCCCAGCCTGCGCACCCGGGTCACCTTTGAGGCCGGCATGGTGCAGCTCGGCGGCTACGCGGTGTATCTGTCGCCGGCGGACATCGGTCTCGGCACACGCGAATCGCCGACCGACGTGGCCCGCAATCTGTCGCGCTGGGTTGACCTGATCATGGTCCGCACCTTTGCCCACCAGACCGTTCTCGAACTCGCCGAGCAGGCCACGGTCCCGGTCATCAACGGCCTGTCGGATCTCTCACACCCGTGTCAGATTCTGGCCGACTGCCTGACCCTGATCGAGCAGCGCGGCCGGCTCGACGGCCTGCGCATCGCCTTTGTCGGCGACGGCAATAATGTCGTCAACTCGTGGCTGAATGCGGCCGCCAAGCTGCCCATCAGCTTTCGGCTGGCCTGTCCGCCGGGCTACGAGCCCGACGCCGCGCTCCTGGCGGCAGCCCAAACAGCGGGCGGCGACATCCGGGTCAGCCACGCGCTGCAAGACGCCGTGGACGGCGCCGATGTGGTCTACACCGACGTGTGGACCAGCATGGGCCAGGAAGACGAGAGCGTCGTCCGGCAGCAGACCTTTACCCCCTACCAGGTCAACGCCGAGGTCCTGGCGCTGGCCAAGCCCGAGGCATTGGTCATGCACTGCCTGCCCGCCCATCGCGGCCAGGAGATCAGCGCCGAGGTCTTGGACGGCCCCCAATCCGTCGTGCTGGAGCAGGCCGAGAACCGCCTGCACGTGCAAAAAGCGGTCATGGTCTGGCTGCTGCTGGACTAGCCTCCGTACCGGACAAGCCGCATTTCTTGCCCGGGCTGGCAGCTTAATAAGCACAACAAGAAGCTTCTCGAACATAGTCACGCGCTCTAGCCAATCTATACAAATATTTGTATAGCTGTCTCATGGCGGACGCGCTTAAAAAAGACAGTCCTATTGTGGAAGACAGCAGCGGCAATATTTTTGCGGATCTTGGGCTCCCGAACCCCGGTCAAGAACAACTCAAGGCACATCTCACCTTACAGCTCTACCGGCTTATCAAGGCGCGCGGCTTAACCCAAACACAAGCGGCCGCCGTGCTGGGACTCAAGCAGCCACATGTCTCGCTGTTAATGCGTAACCGCTCGGGTTCCTTCTCTGTGGGCAAACTGCTGGAACTGCTGACAAAGCTCGATCAGGATGTGCAGATTACCGTGCGGCCGAAGCGACGCAGTCAGGCGACCCTGTCTCTTACGGTCAAATAGCATGAGCAACTCCATCAGACCCGACTCGATTGCAAGATGAAAAGCGGAAACCGCTTGCGGCAGTGGAGGTTTACTGCAACACAAAAATAGTTTCATCAGAAATCTTCGTTTCCAAAATACGTACGATTTGCTGAAGACCGAGCTTGGCTTCAGCCTGTAATCCCAAACAGGCAGCAATCCCCGCCGTGTCGGTACTCCACCGCGAATCAAGTTCAATCCGTAAAGGCTGTTCCGGCTGCATCATCGCCGTGTAGGAATGGATATGCATAGGCTCTCCGAGCCGGGCCGTATTCAGATTATCAAAGC
>JAAXHF010000733.1 GCA_012271025.1 Deltaproteobacteria bacterium
GGCCCAGGGCTGCCCCTCGACCGCGCTGTCCTTCAATATGCACGTGTCGATTGTGGGGCCGCTGTTCGAGAGCCCGGAAGTCTCGCCGGCGACCAAAGACTATCTCGCCGATCTGGTGGTGAAACAAGGCAAATTGATCGCCGGGAATTTCTCCGAACCCAGCAATTCCGGCTTGCTGGCCACCTATAAGCCGGCCACACGGGCGACGCGGGTGGCCGGCGGCTACCGGCTCAACGGCCGAAAAGCCTTTGCCTCGATGCTTGAGGCGGCGGACTTCTGTGCGGTTCTGGTCCATCCGGATGAGGCCGCAAGTTCTGCCGCAGCCATTCTGGTCCTGGTTCCCCGCGAGGTCGCGGGACGGCGCGTCGATCAGGTGTGGGATACCCTGGGAATGCGCGCCACGCGGAGCGACTCGCTCATTCTGGAGGACTGTTTCGTGCCCGAGCAGGCCGAACTGTATCGGGTCGATGACATCCTGCCCTTCATCCGCAACGCGGCCAATTGGTTGTGGGCCTCGTATACTGCGGTGTACCTGGGCGTTGCCGCAGCCGCCTACGCCGCGCTGCGCGAGATGGTCAGGCAGCGCGTGCCCAAGGGCTACAGTCAGCCCTTGGCCTACCACGCGGATGTCCGCCGACGGGTGGCTGAAATGAGCGTCGATCTGGAAGCGGCGCGGCTCATGACCTATCACTCGGCCTGGCTCAGCGATAGCCAAGGCCCGACCCAGCAGACCCTGGCGGCGCTGTTCCGGGCCAAGTATCTGGTTGGCGAGGCGGTGGCGCGGATAACCCGCACGGCGCTGACCGTTGGCGGAGCGCACGCCCTGTTCAAGACGACCCCGATAGAACGACTGTTTCGAGACGGCGCGGTCGGGGCGATTCAGTTCCCGCCGAGCGACTTCTGCCTGTCCAGTGTGGGCAGCCTGGAACTCGGCCTGGACCCGCGCGAGGTCATGCCGCCGTTGAAGTAAGACCGAAAATTGCCCGGTCCGCACCAGACACCGACGGCCTGACGGTCAGGCTGGCGGTGGGCCGCCGCGAGCGTTGCGCCCCTCTTGTCAGGCGTTCAAAAACCTGCATTTTTGAGAAACAGCGACTCTTGGCACGGTGCCTGGAGGAGCCGTCCGAGGGTGTGCCGTCGAAGGGGGCAGGGATGGAGGACTCAGCACGCGGCCTTATGCCAGCCCGGGGCAAACTCGGTGTTCTGCTGCCCGGCATGGGGGCCGTCAGCACGACCCTGATTGCCGGGGTTGAGCTGGTCAAGAAGGGCCTGGGACGGCCCATCGGGTGTCTGACCCAATACGGCAGCCTGCGGTCGGGAGCAGACCCCGAGGCCCGGCGCATTCAAGACTGCGTGCCGCTGGCCGCCCTGGACTCCCTGGTCTTTGGTGGCTGGGATATTTTTCCGGATAACTGTTATGAGACGGCCGTGCACGCCGGCGTTCTTGAGCCGCACCGGCTGGCGCCCGTCCGCGAGGAACTCAGCGCTCTCAGGCCGTGGAAGGCGGTTTTTGACCAGCACTACGTGCGCCGGCTGTCCGGCCCGCACGTCAAGCAGGCGCCGAACAAATACGAGCTGGCCCTTCAGCTGCGGACCGACATCGCCGATTTCCGCACCAGGCGGGGGCTGGCCCGGCTGGTGATGCTGTGGTGCGGCAGCACCGAGATTTTTCTGCAAACAGATCCGGTCCATACCACGCTGCGGCGTTTTGAGGCGGGACTGAAAAACAACCACCCGGCTATCACGCCGACGATGATCTATGCCTACGCCGCGTACATGGAGGGGGTGCCGTTCGGCAACGGAGCGCCGAACCTGGCGGTGGAGATCCCGGCCCTGCGGCAACTCGCCGACGAGAACGGCGTGCCGGTGTGTGGCAAGGACTTCAAGACCGGTCAGACCCTGCTGAAAACGATTCTGGCCCCCGGCCTGCGGGCGCGCAGCTTAGGGCTGCGGGGCTGGTTTTCGACCAATATCCTGGGCAATCGGGACGGCGAGGTGCTGGACGATCCGGCCTCGCTCCAGACCAAGGAGCACAGCAAGCTGTCCGTCCTGGATTCCATTCTCCAGCCCGAGGTCTCCCCGGAACTCTACGCCGACTATGAGCATCAGGTCCACATTCATTACTACAAGACGCGGGGCGATGAAAAAGAAGGCTGGGACAATATCGATATTTTCGGCTGGCTCGATTACCCCATGCAGATCAAGCTGAACTTTTTGTGCCGAGACAGCATCCTCGCCGCTCCGGTGGCGCTTGACCTGGTGTTGTTGCTGGACCTGGCCCAGCGCAGCGGGCTGGCGGGCGTCCAGGACTGGCTGGCGTTTTATTTCAAGAGTCCGGTCTGCTCCTCGTGCGCCCCTCCACAGCACGACCTGTTCGCCCAGCTGGCCACCCTCGAAGACACCCTGGTGTCTCTGGGCCGGGCGACTGCCTCTCCCGCCGGGAGAGCACCCTGAGCGGCGCCAGCGAACGAAGGGAGGAAAGCCGTGCAGTTCGCCTTTTTCATCATCAATCAGACCCCCGAAGGCAGCTCCTTGAAACGGGTCTACGAGGACAGCCTGGAACAGATCGAGTGGGGTGAGCGGCTCGGCTATGACGCGGTCTTTTTTGCCGAGCACGCCTTTTACCACCACGGCAAGCCGTCGCCTCAGGTCATGCTGGGCAATATTGCGGCTCGCACCAGGCGCATTCGGCTGGGAACCGCCGTCAGCGTCCTGCCGTGGCATCATCCGCTAGAGGTCGCTCAAGACTATGCCACCGTGGACCTGCTGTCGGAGGGGCGTCTCGACTTCGGCGTTGGCAGAGGTTTGTTCAAGGGAGAGTTCGAGGGCTATGACATTCCCTGGGCCGAGGCCCAGGAACGCTTTGATGAGAGTCTGGATATCATTCTCAAAGCGTGGACCGGCGAGCCGTTTTCCCATGATGGAAAGTTCTTCCACATTCCAGAACTGACCGTCATGCCCAAGCCGCTCCAGACCCCGCACCCGCCTCTGTGGCAACCCTGCCTCAGTCCTTCGACCATGGAGCGGGCTTTGAGCCGGGGCATCACGCCGATTCTGGGTGCCTCACTCACGCCCCTGCCCGAGCTGAAGCGGATGTTCGGGCGGCTCGATGCGGCCATGAAAAAAACCGGTCGCACCGATCTTCCCCGGGTCGGCCATCCTTTTGTGTATGTGAGTGACACCACCCGGCAGGCCCGCGAAGAAGCCCGAGCGGCGATGGAGTGGTTTCTGGACGACTTTGCCACGATGTTTACGCTGCCGGAAGGAGAAGTCTGGCCCGACAGCTATAAATTCTTCGAGCCCTGGGCGGACTACATCCGGTCGCTCAGCTATGACACGGCGATTGAGGAGGATCTGGTCTGGTTCGGCGATCCGGCAGCCATCCGGCAGCGAATCCGCTGGCTGCGGGACGAGTGTGGGGTGAGCTATGTGCTGCTCTTCATGCACTTTGGCGGGCTGGAGCATGAGCGGGCACTGAAATCCATGGAGCTGTTCGCCACCCAGGTCATGCCTGAGTTTCGCTAAGCGTGCGCCGCCACCCCGGTATACGGAGGTCTCAGGCCGGACCAGGATCGGTACGGATTATCACAAGGGCCGGGCTGACCCGAGTCAGTCCTGGACTCTTTCTCCCAGCCGGCGTGCCGCATCGACCAGTGGCCGCACCAGGGCCGCAACATCCGGGTCGGCGATACTCGTGATCCCGGTCGGATTCGAGGCGAGTTGGTCGGTCTCGACCCGCCGGTGGGCGATACGCCACTCGCCGTTGTGCTTGACCAGCCGGTCGAGATAGCGACCTTGGGCAAAGATCTTGTAGCCGCCGGGCGTGGCCAGGGTGGCCAGCATGCTGCACTGCCCGCTGGCCTGTTCGCCCTCAACCCGGTACAGGAAGTTGGCCATCATGTGGCGGCAGCGAATTTCCCGGACATGCACGTCGGCATAGCCCCGCAGGGCGGCCCGGCCCTGCATGGCCCGCCGGCCAACCTGGAACACGCCGTCGGGGTGGAAGCAGGCCACCCAGGCCTCGGGCTTGAGGTCGTCGATCGCGTGGGCGTAGCGGGCGAAGAGTTCTTGGATAGCCATTTTTTCGATCCAGTCCTGATCCATAGTTCGTCTCCTTAATTCCGCATGATAGCCCCGGTGCTTTCCAAGCGGCAAGCTCCGTTGTATCTTCATCCCCGACACAGAATTGAGCACCAAGCCGATGCCAACAGCGACTGAGACGCCGCGCAATACAAACAGCACCCGGAATGACCGGAACAAACTCCGGCCTGAAGACCAGCCGGTTCATAGCTGGTATCGGTTCGTGTTGTCATTCCCGCCTCACTTGGTCCGGGATTATCTCGGGCGTTTTGGTGTGAGTCCGTCTGAGACGGTTCTCGACCCCTTCTGTGGAACCGGCACCACCTTGGTCGAGTGTAAGAAACTCGGCATCCGGAGTGTCGGAATCGAGCCCAACCCGATGGCGCACCTCGCCAGTGCGGTAAAAGTCGATTGGTCGGTCAATCACGCCGGACTGTTGGACTATGCCAAGCAGGTCGTCGCGTCTGCGAGAAAGACGCTGAAACAACAGGGGATGGATGACTGGACCAGCCTCCCGTTGTTCGCCGCCGCTGGACCCAAACAACCACCACTGACCGAACTGCGTCCTGAGCGGTTAAAATTATTCGAAGCGGTCTCAAAAACCGGTTCATTGAGGTAGACTGGGGGTGAAGCCAAGGAGAAGGAGAGGCAGATGGCCCGCCGCGAAGAGTTACAAGAAGAACAATGGGTGCTGGTCGAGCCCCTGCTGCCCAAGCCGCCGAGACGGGCGGACGGGCGGGGGCGGCCCCGGTGCGAGGATCGGGCCGTGCTGAACGGGATATTATG
>JAAXHF010000298.1 GCA_012271025.1 Deltaproteobacteria bacterium
TGGCTGCCGGTGAACACCAGACGGCGCATTTCGCCGTCGGTGACGACGGGCAGGCCGACCGCCTCCTGGAGGGCGATGGCTTCGTTGACCGCCCGGTCTTCGACGCGTTTGAAGTCCGGCAGCGACAGTCGGCCCTGCTGCCAGTCCTGGCGGGCCTGGAGGAGAGAGGCCGGACGCAGCAGCGAGCCGATGTTCTCGGCGCGGTAGGGTGGCGGCATGACAGACCTCCTCAGGATAGATGGTAGCGCATCATGCCCGAGCCGCAGCCCATGGCGTTTTCGTACATGAGGACCTCACCCTTGGCCCCGTTGACCGCACCGGCAATGGCAATCCAGTTGCGGATCTCGTGCGTCCCGTTGCCCCGGGCGTCCATCTCGGCGTCGGTGATGTCGCATAGCGCCGGGCTGTTGTCGCACAGCATGTCGAGCAGCCGGGCATCAAACTCCTCGTCAACAATGCCCATATCCGGGGTGCCGACGGCGTGCGACAGGCCGCCCGTGCCGAGCAGGGCAACCCGGCGGGGGCTGTCCCAGGCCCGAATCGCGTCGCCGACCATGCGTCCGAAATCGTAGCAGCGCCTGACGCTCGGCAGCGGCGGCAGCACACAGTTCTGAATCAGCCATACATAGGACAGATCCCAGTCCGGGGTCATATGGTGCAGGCAGGTCAGAAAGCCGTGGTCCAGCCCGGCCTCGCCGATGCGGGTCAGGTCAAAGCCGTGTTGCAGGCCGTCGTGCAGAATCGCTTCGGCCAGCTCGGACAGGCAGTTGACGGTGATGCTGCCGCACGGCACGCCGAGCCAGTTTTCTGACGGACCGCGACAGGTTTCGGCCGCGACCACGCCAAAAGACGGGTAGTGACGCGGGCTGAGGGCGTTGAAGTGTTCGTCTGAGATGACGACCACGGTGTCGGCGCCCGAGTCCTGGAGCGTCTGACGCAGGGCGCTGAAGCCGCGCTCGAATTTTTCCCACATCGGGGCTTCGACCCGGGCCGGACCCGCCATCAACAAGGGGTTATGGACGGAGCCCATAGCCGCAACAATCTGTGCCATTGTGTCCTCCGTGTCTTAGTGGGCGGCCGGGCCTTTGTAACCCGTCGCCTGCTGAACCTGCTGCACGTACTGGCCGAGGTCGAGGTGGATGGTGAAGGCGTACTGGGCCAGGATATAGGGATGGACGCCCCGCACGTACAGCCAGCCCATGTCTTGGGCTTTGAGTTTGTCCCGCTCTTCGTCGTTGAGTCCATACTCGGCCGAGACGGCGTCTGGATCGTGAGTGTAGCGGGTCAGGGCTTCTTCCGAACGGAAGAGGTCTGACAGCATGATATTCAAGCTCTGTGCGCTCATAGTCCCTCCTCTCGATCTGCATTCTGGTATAGTCAGGACCGGCGTGTCAATCAAGGAGTATGTGTCCGCACCGGGACGGAAAACGCCCGAAGAGGGGAGAACACCGTGAATCAGCTCAGAGCCTTTGTTGTGTTGGGAGTGCTGCTGGCCGCGCCGGCTGTGGCCGCGCCGGTCGTGCTGGAGTGTGGAAACGTGGTCGATGTCAGAGCCGGAGCCGTCAGGCAGGCGGTCAGCATACGGATTACGGGTGACACGATTGAGCAGGTCGAGCCGGGCTATACGACGCCGGATGACGGCAGTGAGGTGATCGATCTGCGTGCCCACACCTGCCTGCCGGGCCTGATTGACTCCCATACCCACATCTCTTCGCAGCTGAGTCAGCAGTCGTATACCGAACGCTTTCGGCTGAATCCGGCCGACTATGCGCTGCGGGCGGCCAGCCATGCCAGGACGACGCTGCTGGCCGGGTTTACCACGATCCGCGATCTGGGCGACCGCTATAATGTGACCGTCTCGCTGCGCAACGCCATCAACCAGGGGGTGGTCATCGGCCCGCGGATCTATACGGCGGCAAAATCGCTGGCCACAACCGGCGGCCACGCCGACCCGAGCAACGGGCTGCGGATGGATCTCAGCGGCGATCCCGGCCCGCGTCAGGGCGTGATCAACAGCCCCCAGGATGCCCGCAAAGCGGTCCGCCAGCGCTACAAAGACGGCGCCGATCTGATCAAGATTACGGCCACCGGCGGTGTACTGAGCGTGGCCAAGAGCGGCCACAACCCGCAGTTCAGCGAGGAAGAGATCCGGGCGGTTGTGGAAACGGCCAAGGACTACGGCTTCTCCGTTGCCGCCCATGCGCACGGGGCCGAGGGCATGAAGCGGGCGATTCGGGCCGGGGTGGATTCCATCGAGCACGGCACCCTGATGGACGAGGAAGTCATGGCGCTGATGAAACAGCACGGCACCTACTATGTGCCGACCATCATTGCCGGCAAGTGGGTGGCCGAAAAAGCCGAACAGGAGGGCTTTTTCCCCGACGCGGTACGGCCCAAAGCGGCCGCCATTGGTCCGAAGATTCAGGCCACCTTTGCCCGGGCCTACCAGAGTGGAGTCAAGATTGCGTTTGGTACCGACAGCGGGGTATCGCCGCACGGTCACAACGCCGAAGAGTTCGCCTACATGGTTGAGGCCGGGATGCCGCCGCTGGAGGCAATCCGGTCGGCAACCCTGGAGGCTGCCCGTCTGCTCAGGCAGGAAGACCGGCTGGGCACGCTTGAGGCCGGCAAGCTGGCCGACGTGGTTGCGGTGCCGGACGATCCCGGCCGTGATATCAGCAGCTTGCAGCGTGTCAGTTTTGTGATGAAGGACGGGGTGGTGTATAAACGGCCGTGAGCCGCGTTCAGCCGAGCAACACCATCCCGATGCCGACCAGAACGATGCACACCCCGGGAAGTTGACGCAGCACCTCGCGTTCTCGCCACACCAGCAGGGCCAGGATCAGGGCCAGGACGGCCTCGATCTGGCCAACGGCCTTTGAATAGGCGACCAGCGTCAGGGCGTAGGCCCAGAACCAGCACAAGCTGCCGCTGAAGGACACCGCGCCGATCATGGCCATGCGGCGCCAGTGGCTCGGCACGAGCCGGAATTCCTGGGGGCGGGTCAGGGCCAGGACCACGGTCAGGATCACGACCTCCATCCAGGTGGTGTGAAACAGGGTGTGAACGGCCGGGGTAAAACGCTCGCTGCCCACGCTTGGGTTGGCCAGCACAAACTGGGCGCTGGCGCTCTTGAGCATGAAGCTGGCCAGGACCAGCAGGACGGCACACAGCAGGGCCAGCAGCGACCCGCTGCTCAGGTGGAGGGCCCGCCGCCAGCCCTGGGGGCCGCCCTGGCGGCCGAGGTTCATGAGTACGACCCCGGCTCCGCACAGCACAACTCCGACCCAGCCCAACGAACTCGGGGCTTCGGCAAAAAAGAGGACTCCGACCAGCGCGGTAAACACCACTTCGAGTTTGTGCAGGACGATCGTCTCGGCAAAATTGGCGTGCCTGAAGGCCGACACCAGGGCGATATTGCCCAGCAGCTGGGTCACTGCGGTGGCCGCGCAGTAGGCAAAAAAGGGCGGGGACAGCCGTGGCACGCCGACCCACACCAGCAGGCCGAGCATCAGCAGGGTCGAGAGCGGGAGATTAAAGGCAAAGCGCGACCAGCTGTTCAGCGTCGGCGAGATCTGGCCGACGAGGCTTTTTGACAGGGCGTTGCGGGCGGTTTGCAGGCAGCCGCCGGCCAGACTGAGTTCGATCCAGGTCACGGTCGGGTGCGTCAGATGTGGATGGGGAAAGTCGGCTCAGGTGTGGCGCGTCGTGGTCAGGGGGGTAAAAAATTCCTGGACCTGTTCGATTACAAAATCCGGCCGCTCCTCGGCCACAAAATGGCCGCAGCGTTCCACTACGCCGCCTTCGAGCTGTTCGGCCACCCGTTGCCAGACCGGCAGGGGATCGCCCATGAAGCGCGCACCGCCCCAGGCTCGGACGGGCATACTGAGCTTGCGAGTGCAGGTGCTGAGGTTATCGACATCTTCTTCGAGCGCTGCCCGATAATAATGAAAGCCCGCCCGCAGCGCACCGGGCTGGGAGTAGGCGCGCACGTATTCGGCCATGTCTTCGGCGCTGAACACGCTCGGGTTGTAACACGCCACCCGGCACAGACGGTCGATGTACACAGGGATGTGGTCACGGACCAGCAGCTCGGCCAGGTCGGGCGAGCCGCCCTGAAACATGACGTGCCACAGGCGCCGCATGCCCCGCAGGTCGAGCGGTTCGTCTTTGCGAACCAGGCCGGGGGTGGATTCCAGGATGAGCAGGCGCTCGACCAGTTCGGGATGATCGTAGGCCAGATAATACGCCACCGTGCCACCCCAGTCGTGGCCGGTCAGGCCGATGTGCTGGTAGCCGAGGTGGCTGACGAGCGCATACACGTCCGAGGCCAGGCTGCGTTTGTCGTAACCCGTCATCGGCCGTTCGCTGTCGCCCAGGCCGCGCAGGTCGGGGGCAATCACGGTGAAGCGGTCCGCCACCGCAGGGATGATCTTGCGCCACTCATACCAGGTCTGGGGCCAGCCGTGGAGAAAGACGAGCGGATAGCCCGAGCCGGCCGTGACATAGTGCATGCGAAAGCCGTTGATGTGGGCGGTGTGGTGGGTCACAGCAGACGATGCGGTCTGTCTGCCCAGGTGGGCATCATCGTCCGTCGTGCCGGAGTGTGACATGGGCTGTCCGCTTTCTGCACTCATTCGGCCAGGGGGACGACCGCAACGAGGGCGGGTCCAGCCCCAGCCGACCTGGTCGTATGTCCGCTGCCGGTCAGGTCCGAGGCCAGGACGGCATCGCCGGGACCGAACTGACGCCGCGTGCCGTCGTTGAGCCCAATCTCCATCTGGCCGGCCAGCAGAATGACGTACTGCCGACGCGGGGCGTTGTGCCAGTCCATGAACGCGCCGGCCTCCAGCTCGCGGAATACAATATGGTCGGTGGCCTGTTCGCTGCTCAGGGCCGGATGGGAACTCGGCGCCTGGTCTTCGATGTGGGAGTGGCCGTCATCACCGGTGTAGAGACGAAAAACTGCCATGGGCGTCCTCCTTCTGCGCGCCAGACTACTCGGCGTGTCCCGGTCTTGCAAGTCGCGG
This sequence comes from Deltaproteobacteria bacterium, assembly GCA_012271025.1. The sequence goes on from JAAXHF010000298.1 coordinate 5,031, forward strand.
CGTCCAACTGGAACCCGGCGCCGGCTTGGGCTAGGCTTGGCACACAAGGGGGGACAGCTATGGCAGAACAGGCTGAACGACCGGAACGCTTTCTGACCCTGCCCGAGATACGGCGGGCCGCCAAGCGGATTCTGCCGCCCGGCCCGTGGGGCTATGCTGCGGGCGGTGCCGAAACCGAGACCACGCTGCGCCGCAATCGGCGGGCGATCCGCCGCCTGGCCATCCGCCAGCGGGTGCTCCGAGACGTGCGCCAGGTGGATCTCGAGACCACCTTTCTCGGCCTGCGGCTGCCCATGCCGGTCGCGGTTGCGCCCATGGGCGGGCTGGTCGTGTTTCATCCCCAGGGCGACTGCGAGATGGTCCGGGGAGCGGGCCAGGCCGGTAATCTGGCCGTGGTCAGCGGAGTGACCGGTTGGCCGGTTGAGGAGGTGGCGGCGGCGGCCAGCGCTCCCCTGCTGTTTCAGCTGTATTTTGCCGGCCCGCGCTCGTGGGCTCAGGAGCTGCTCGGCCGGGTCGAGGCGACCGGGGCGTATAAGGCGGTGTGTCTGACGGTTGACTTGCAGGTCTACGGCCGCCGCGAGCGCGACCTCATTCAGCGCTACGACCCACGGGTGGCGCGTATGCTGGCTCCCAACCCCCAGCCGCCGGACATGGACTACCAGGCCCGCCTGACCTGGGATGACGTGGCCTGGTTGCAAGAGATTCTATCCGTGCCGCTCGGCCTCAAGGGGATTTTGACCGCCGAGGACGCACGGCTGGCGGTTGAGGCCGGGGTGAAGATCGTCTGGGTGTCAAACCACGGCGGGCGCCAGCTCGACGCGACCCAGGCCACGATTGATGTCTTGCCCGAAATTGTCGAGGCGGTCGACGGCAGGGCCGAGATCATCATTGATGGCGGGTTTTCGCGCGGGACGGATGTCATTAAGGCGCTGGCGCTGGGGGCGAATGTGGTGGCCATGGGCCGAAACATCCTGTGGGGTCTGGTGGTTGACGGTGCGGACGGGGTGCGGCGGAGCCTGGAGCTGGTGCGCGAGGAGTTGGCGGCGAGTCTGGCCCTGTGTGGCCAGACCAGCGTGCGGGATTTGGGACCGGATATGGTCCGTCGGGCCGAGTAGGCGCCGTGCGTTGCAAGGGAGTTGGAAACCCACTATTCAGGAGAAAGACTGACGAGACCGACACAAGGAGGGAGCCATGAGCAGTAATGGACACCTGAGCGCGCCGCGTGTGCATGCGCGCCTGGATCATCCGGTTATCGACGCGGATGGGCATTGGTTGGAGTTCGGACCCCATGTCCGCAAAGAGCTGCGCCGCATCGGCGGAGACAAGGCGGTCGAAGGCTTCAGCGCGTTCATTGATCAGGTCCAGATAGATCTGGCCATGTCGGTGGACGAGCGGCGGAATACGCGCACGGCCCAGCAGGCGTTCTGGGGCCTGCCGACAAAGAACACCCGCGACCGGGCCACGGCCATGATGCC
>JAAXHF010000720.1 GCA_012271025.1 Deltaproteobacteria bacterium
TCTTGCAGGCGGAAGAAGTCGGCCTTGCCCCACACGTGCTGCTGCTTCCCGATGCGCAGCCAGTTGCGCCCGCCAAAGGCGTCCCAGAAGAAGTCGAAGTAGGCCTCGCGGACGGGATAGTACAGATCGAAGTTGGTCTCCCGCAGCATGCCGAAACGCAGGTCGTTCTGGCTCTGATCCAGACCGAAATAGGCGTCTCTGGAGTCCAGATCATGCCGCCGGCCCGGCACGTTGTAGCGCGAGCCGGGCTTGAGATTATACGGAAAGATCGCGTTGGAGTGCGGCCAGAACTCGGCGAAATTGCGTGGGTTGTAGCCAAACGCTTCCAGCAGTCCGTTGTTGGCCCGCACCGGCTGCACCCGGCCCGAGACCGCAATCGAATCGCTGTCCCGGCCGTTGCCGAAGCGGTCGCTGATATCGTAGATCGACTCGTACTCGGGGCGCAGCTCGATGAAATACTCAAAGCGCTGGAAATAGTCCCGCAGCACCCGCAGCGAGCCGGCCAGCTGCACGCTGGCCCGATAGCGCGAGGACGCAACGTGATAGTCCGACTTGAACGTATCGCTGCGCAGAATCGAAAAATTATCCACATAGCCGTGGATGGCCATATCCTGGAGACTGGGAATCAACCCCTCTTCTCTCTGTCCCCAGGCCGGAGAGGTCGCCAACGCGACACACATCCCGGTCACAAAGAGGCTTGCCCACAGCGTGGACATCCTCCGCCAAGTGTCTTCTTGCATGAAACTCCTCCTTCCCTCTCGGGCTGATGCTCAACAGACATGCGCCCGCGCCTTTCCCCCCGGCGGCGTGCGGACGCTCGGTTCCTAGTCCGCAGGCTGGGGCGCCTGGGCACTGAGGCCCGGCTCGGCCTGCTCCTCGGCGACTTTCTCGGGCGCACCGCCGGCAAACTTGGGCTTGAAAGCGGCAATCATGGCCGGGACCATGGTCAGGGCCGACAGCCAGTGGGTCACCAGCAGAATGGCCAGCAGCAGCGCCATTTCCGCGGAAAAGCGCAGGCTCGACAGAAAATACCACGGGATCACGCCGGCGATCATGGTCGTGGCGGTAAACGTGACGGCCATGCCGGTCGTCGAGATGGTGCGCTTGATGCCCCTCTGACGGTTACCCCCGGCGCGGGGGATTTCCCGCCGCACCCGGTCCACCACGTACAGGATGTAGTCCACTCCGATGCCCATGCCGACTGCGGTCACCGGCAGCGAGTTGATGTTGATGCCAATGCCCATGAACGACACGTACATGTAGCTGGCCACGCCGGCCGCAATTAGGGCGGCCATGACCATGACCGCAGCCACCAGCGAACCGTAGCTGAGCAGGACCAGGGTAAAGACGGTGAGGATGACCAGCAGGGCGGCCTGCTTCTCCGAGCGGTCGATCTCTTCATTCAGGGCGGCGGTCGTGCCGATGAAGCCACCGGCCAGGCGCATGGTCACCCCTTCGAGCGGATGTTCGGCAATGAACTTCTTGGCCCGGGCAATGGCTTCGCGGACCGTGTCGCCCTTCACGTCTTTGTAGAACACCACGAACTGGCCGTTTTTGTAGACCAGGTCGGTGTATTCCAGGATGACCCCGGAAATCGGCGCCGAGGCCTCGTACACGAAGATCAGGTTGCCGGTCGTGGCCAGGTCGGGCGGAATGACCTGCCAGCGCGGGTCGTTGTAGTGGTACAGGCGGTTCAGCCCGCGGGCCAGGGTGTACAGTTCGCGGGAGTCGCCGGCCTCGTCCTGCTCCAGCATATAGCGGCGCATCTCTTCGATGGTGGCCAGCACGTAAGGCTCCTTGAGGATGTGCTCGCGCTCGCCCTCCAGATAGATGACCAGCTGGTTGGCTCCGGCAAAGCGCTCGTTGATGGTCCGGGCCGAGACGTTGTAGTGGGCGTCCTGCCACAGCAGCGGAGAGCCGGCCTCCTGCTCACCGATCGGGACGGTGATCGCGGTGCGCACGCCGAATACGATGGTGACGGCGGCCACGCCCAGAATCACCCAGCGGCTGACCGGGCCGGTGGCCAGCTGGCCGACCTTGTCCAGGGTGACTTCCATCCAGCGGGGCACGAAGTGCCGGGTGTTTTTGGGCGTGGGAAAGTAGGACAGGAAGATCGGCATGGTGTGGGTGATGCAGAAGATATTGGCAAAGGCCCA
>JAAXHF010000729.1 GCA_012271025.1 Deltaproteobacteria bacterium
GCCTGGAGCCTGTTCAACCTCGAGGTGATGTGTCACGCGCCGTTTGACGATGCGGTCACGCGGCTGGTCGAGGTCGGCAGCGGCGTCGAGACCAGCGGCCGGACGCATATTATCCCGTCCATGCTCCAGGACGTGCTGGCCGGCAAAAAAACCGAGATTGATGAAACCGTCGGCTATGTGTGCCACGAAGGCCGGCGGCTCGACATTCCGGTACCCTACACCGAGTTCGCCTACCGCAGCATCAAGGCGATTGAAGAGAATTTTGACGCCCGGGTCAGCTGATTCAGACCTGGTCAGGAATCCTCAGAATCTTGCCAATCCGCAGCCGTGAGCTGCCCAGCCGGTTGACGCGCATCAGCGCCCGGACCGAGGTGTCATAGCGTTGGGCGAGGTGTGACAGGGTATCCCCCCGGCGCACAGTATGCAGGCGTGGCCGTTGGGCCACACGCGGCCGCGTCCGGCGATCTGGAATCCAGAGTTGTTGGCCAACCACAATACGCGAGTTGGACAGCCGATTGGTCCGCATCAGGGTTCGGACCGAGGTGTCATAGCGGAGAGCGATATGGCTCAAAGTCTCTCCAGCCCTGACGGTGTGGGGCTGGACACCTGCCCCGGGGGCAGACACGGCAAGCCGCACGGGCGATGACGGAGAGTGGTCGGCTAAATGGACACTGAGCGGCTGGCCGACAGCCAGCTGCTGCAAGTACCAGAGATTGTTGTCTTGGCGCAGCGCGTCACGATCAACGCCAAAAGCACGGGCCAGATTCAGGGTCGAGTCGCCGACCCGCGAGGTATAGGACAGTGTTGTGCCGTTCACCTCAAGGACGGCCGGCGCCCGTGGGTCGGGAGCAACGAACAGCATGCCGGGGTGCAGCTGGTGGACGGCGAGGACGGGGTTGTACAAACGCAACAGGAATGCCGAGACGCCTGTCGTCCGGGCCACCGAGGCCCAGTCCTCACCCGGCTGCACCCGCCGCAGCCGCAGGCCTTCAGCCTCGCGCCGGATCTCGGCTTCGTGCAGGCGCAAGACCGATTTATACTGCTCGATCTGCATCACATCGTGCAGGACAGACAGTGGCAGAGCCGGCTGCGAGGCCAGCACCTGGGGGCCGGCGATATAAGCGGCCAGCGCATAGTCGTGACGCTGGAGGCGCTCGGCCAGCTCGGCGAAGCGTCGTATCCCAGCCTCAAGATTGGCCTCGGCCGTACCTGCCGGCGTCGGATCCGAAGCGACCGGCAAATACGCGTTGCGCCGCAGCTCGCCTGAGGCGGACACGACAGCGTCGTTGCCCCCGGACTGGTGCAGGATCAGGGCGCGTGCCAGACGGGGGTCCAGCCCATGGCGACCAGCAGCGCTGAACAGCAACGCCTCGACCTGCATGCTTTTGCGGTACATGCCGACCAGAGACGGGGAAAACTCGGGGCCGGCCCACGCCGGTTGAGTCCACAGCCAGGCGGCAATGATGAAAATGAGCCGGTTTCTCAGTCTAGGCTTGCCCATTGTTCTCCTCCTCCTCCACTCCACAGCCTACGGCCCGGCGCATGACAGTCCCGTGAGAGGTCTGCAATCACCGAACAGGACTCTCCATTATTCCTGGCAACGGCCCGGACCTCAAGCCTGACCAGGAACTTTCTCAGTCCTGCCCGGAGCACAGCCCTACCCGGGGCTCGCCCGCCATTGAGCAATCCGGCTATTTTGCCTATGGTGTAGCAAATGTGTGTCAACGCCCACATGAGGAGGAACAATGGACAAGAGTCAAGGACAGGGACCGGCCTGGATTGTGTTTTTGATCTGGATGCTCATCCCGCTCCTCGTCTTCTTTCTGCTCATTACGTTCACCGGTTGAGCGAGACGAGGACATGGCTATGAAAACAGACCGGCTCGTTGGCGCAGGCCTGCTCGTCTGGCTGCTCAGCTTCTCACTCCCCGCGTCCGGCCAACAGGCCAAGCCGATTCCGGAAGCGGCTCCAAACGCCGTTCTGGCCACCATTGAGGGCCACCCCATCACCCAGGCTGACATTGAGGACCGTATCAAGGGCCAGATGCTGCGCCTCAACAACCAGATCTACACCCTCAAGAAACAGGCCGTCGATGGCCTGATCAATGAGCGCCTGCTGGCCATCGAAGCCGGTAAACGCGGCCTCTCCAGCCAGGAGCTGTTACAGCGGGAGGTCACGGACAAGACCCGGACCGTCAGCGAGGAAGAAATTGAGGCGTTTTACCAGGCCAATGCGGCGCGTCTGGGCGATACGCCGCTGGACGAGGTGCGCGACCGCCTGGCCCAACAGTTGCAGCGGACCGCGCGGCGCGGCCGCCAACAGGCTTTCATTCAGGAGTTGCGCAAGGCGGCCGCCATCAACATCCACCTCAAGCCGCCGATTGTTGAGGTGGCGGTTGACAACGCGCCGAGCCGGGGTTCGGCCGAGGCGCCGGTCACCCTGGTCGAGTTTGGCGATTACGAATGTCCGTACTGCGCCCGTGCCCAGGCCACCCTGAGTCAAATCCGGGAGACCTATAAAGACCAGGTCAGGCTGGTGTTCAAGGACTTTCCCCTGTCATCCCATCCCCGAGCCCAGAAGGCGGCCGAAGCGGCCCGGTGTGCCGGCGAACAGGACAAATACTGGGACTACCACGATGTGCTGTTCCGCAATACCAAGGCCCTGGAGGTGGAGCAGCTCAAACAGTACGCGGCCGACCTGCAACTCGATACGACACGTTTCGACACCTGTCTGGACAGCGGCCAGCAGGCGGCTGCGGTCCGCCAAGATCTGGCCCAGGGCACACAGCTGGGGGTCAGCGGCACGCCCGCGTTTTTCATCAACGGGCGCTTCATGTCCGGGGCGCGACGGTTCTCGGCCTTTCAGGAATTGATTGAGGACGCGCTGGCCGCAGACTGAGCGTGGGGGAAACATCCACTCATAAGGCTCGGACTACGGGCATGACCTGCTCGGCAAAGCTCCGCATGCTGGCCAACACCTGTTCGTGGGGCACCAAGCCGCCCGGGTTGAACCAGCAGATAAGCTGATCCATGCCACACTGCCGGTGGGCGGCGCGGATCTTCTCGACGCACAGCTCAGGCGGACCGTACAGCGCCATGGTGTCGTCGATCACGTCCCAGGTTACGGATTGCTGTCGCTGTCGGACCTCCCGCAGATAGGCATAGGACGCAGCCTGGCTCTGCCCCCGCTCGCCAAGCTCAGCCTGGGCCGTAACCGTCCGAAAATAGTGCATGACGCTGGGCTCGACCTGTTGGCGGACCTGAGCCCGGCTGTCGGCCACATACACCGGAAAGAGGACCGCGCTGTCGGGCCGTTTGCCTTGGTGACCGGCAGCCCGAAACGCCCGATAGTAGCCGTCGAGGTGCTCGACCAGCTTGGGCATGGGGTTGATCGGAGAGGCGACAAAGACCGGGGAGCCGCGCTGGCCGGCAAAGCTGGCCGTCTCCGGGCTGTTGGCTGCAATCCGTAGCGGCGGGTGCGGTTTTTGGAACGGCTTGGGCACGACCGAGGTGGGTGGAATCTGGAAATAGCGGCCCTCAAAAGCACAGGTGTCCTGGCTCCAGGCCTGCTCGATAATGCTCAGGGCTTCCTCAAAACGCTCCCGGCTCTCGTCCCTGGGCACGCCCAGCCCCTGAAAATGAATGGCAATCGTACCCCGACCGACCCCCAGTTCGAGCCGTCCGTGACTGAGAAGATCGACGGTGGCGGCGTCTTCGGCGGTCCGCAGCGGGTGCTGCAAGGACAGCAGGGCCACGGCCAGCCCCAGGCGAATGCGCTGCGTCCGCTGAGCCAGGGCCGTGGCAACGATCAGCGGCGAGGGCATGATCGAAAACGGCCGGTTGAAGTGCAGCTCGGCCAGCCAGGCCGTATCAAAGCCCAGCGCATCGGCGTATTCGATCTGTTCCAGGGTCTGCTGGTAGCGGTCAATTTCGCTCTGGTCGGGAGCGCACGGCAGTTGGTAGAAAAGACCGAATTTCATGCTGAATCCTCATGGCTGGGCGCTGCCGTCCGGGCGTATCCAGGTGCCCCCCTCTTGGCCAGCCCAAAACGACTGTGGTAGGTGTCTCATACTATGTCAGAAAAGAAAAACAAGGCGGGACGCCGCAGGAACAGCCAGGTGGCCGCTCGGCCGGCAGCCCGATCCCTGCCGAGCGGCCCGCTGCTGCTGACCCGTCTCCTGGCCCTGCTCGGCCTGGGCATCGGCGCCTATCTGTCGGTTCTGCACTATCAGGCCGAGGGTCTGGTCACCTCCCATTTTTGCCAGCCCGGCTCGGTCATCGACTGTACCTCGGTGCTCAACAGCACGTATGCCAGCCTGTTTGACGTGCCGGTGGCCGTGTGGGCGACCGCAGCCTACGCCGTCACCCTTGTCCTGGCCTTCATTCCCCAGGCCCTGGCCCTGCTGTTTGTGTGTTCCTGGCTGGCGGTGTTTGGGCTGTATATGGCTGCGGTGTCGTTTTTCCAGCTCCAGTCGGTGTGCCTGTTTTGCTCCGCACTGTATGTGGTCAATATCGGGCTGTTTGTCGGCGCGCTCATGCTGGCCCGTTCCTCGGCCGACTTCGAGCCGGGTCAGTTCGCCCTTGGCCTGCTCGGCTGTGTGATCCTGGTCGGTGGAATTGGCTGGTGGCAGGCCGGGCAGGCTCGGACCGAGCTGACGCAGCTCGATTTTATCGCCCCGAGCGCCGAGCGCATGGACAGGAGTTTCATCCGCTATTACAACCAACAGCGTGAGGTGGCCGTCCGCAGCCAGGAACGCCACGTCAAGGGCGAGCCGGACGCGCCGCTGCGGATTACCGAGTTTGTCGATTTCCGGTGTCCGAGCTGCGCCGTGGCCCGCGATTATCTGGCTTCCCTGCACGACGCCAACAAGGGCGCGGTGCGCATCGTCTTTCACCACTATCCGCTTGACCAGGCCTGTAATCCGATCAACCAACAGGTCCACCCCTCGTCCTGCGCCGCGTCCATCGCCTCGGAATGCGCGAGCGAGCAGGACGCCTTTTGGGACTATGCCGACCGCCTGTTTGCCAACCAGAAGCGCTTTAGCCGCGCCGACCTGGTCGGTCACGCCGAGGCGCTGGACCTGGACATTGAGCAGTTCGATACCTGTCTTGACGATCCACGTATGGAAGAGCGGGTGCGCCGGGATGTCGAAGAAGGGCGGCGGCTCGAAATCAGCGCCACGCCGACCCTGATCGTCAACGGGCGGGTAATTGAGGGACTGCCACCGCCCAAAAAGCTGGCAACGCTGGTGACGATGCAGCGGCAGCAGTGAAGCTGGGGATGAAAACCCTAGCTATGCCCTACCCTTGGCTTTCAAGGAGAACCTGTCGGGGTGTTCAATCGTTCGCAAGCCGATATCCACGTCCAAATCAGGCCAGTAAAAGTGCCCCGGCGTTGGCTCTTCGACATTGACGATTTTGCGAACAGAAGCATCCTGAAACCAGGGAAAATCTTCGTACGCCAGAAACAGTTCTCTATCACCCACCAGGAGCCACACACCATGCCTGGAGATGTTCGTGACCTCGGCCATTAGACTCAGCGCGGTTTAGCCGACGATGACGTGCTCCTTGGTGATGATCAGCGGCAGCGTGCCGGGCGCGATGAAATTCGGCTCGTCAGCTCGGGTTCGCTCGTACTCGGGCGTGGTGGCCGACACGCGCATGGCTTGGGTGCTGTCAAACCAGGTCAGGGCCACGCCGTCATACAGCGGCGTTTTGCCGCTCTTGTAGATCGACAGCCGGGTATGGCTCTGGACATAGCGCCGGACAACCGGGATGGCCGCGCCGAGCGGACCATGAATCTCACGCCAGTGGGTCTGGAAATCCTCAATCGGCATGCCCGGTTTGTGGCTCACAAACTCGACGTTTTTGACCCCGTCGTCAGGAATCGGGCCGTCTTTGATGACATGCTCCTCGGTGATGATCGTGCCCTGGCTGGCCACATCCATGAAGTTCGGCTCGTCGGCCCGCACCGCGGCAAACTCCGGTGTGCCGGCCTGACGACGCATGACATCGGTCGTATCGAACCACAGCTCGGCCATGCCGTCGTAGACGGGTTCGCCCTTACGGTAGCCGGACAGAATGGTGTGGGACTGCACGTAGCGCCGGATACCGGGCAGTTTGACCACGATATCGGCGTGGCTGGTCCGCCAGTAGGCCTGGAAGTCCTCGACCGACATGCCGGCCTTGCGCTTGAAAAAGGCGATCAGTTTGACCATACGTCTTTTCCTCCTGCGTCTACCTATGGCATGCTGCTGACCTGGGTCAAGGCAAGCGGCGCTCTCGAACGGCAGGAACAGAAGGACACGGCATGGATTTTCAATACTCGCCCGAACAGGAAGCGTTTCGCAGCGAACTGCGCGGCTGGCTGGAGGCGCATCTGCCCCCAGAGCTGTGCGTTGAGGACGCTATGGATGAGCGGGTCGCCCCCGACCGCGCTACCTTTGAGAAACGCCGCGCCTGGCAGCGCACCATGTATGAGGCCGGCTGGGTCGGCATTCCGTGGCCCACAGAGTATGGCGGCCGGGGCGCCGGGCTGATGGAACAGATTGTGTTCGAGGAGGAGTATACGCGGGCGCGGGCGCCGATCCTGCCCGGCTTCTCGGGGATCGCGCTGTGCGGCCCGACCCTCATGCAGTGGGGCACCGACGCCCAGAAGCAGAAGTTTCTGGCCCGCATCCTGCGCGGCGACGATGTCTGGTGTCAGGGCTATTCCGAACCCGGAGCCGGGTCCGACCTGGCCAGCCTCCAGACCCGGGCGGTCGAGGACGGCGACGAGTTTGTGGTCAACGGCCAGAAAGTCTGGACCTCGGGCGCCCAGTACGCGGACTGGATCTTCATGCTGGTTCGCACCGACCCGGACGCGCCCAAACATCGCGGCATCAGCTATCTGCTGGTGGATATGAAAACTCCCGGGGTGACGGTCAGACCCCTGGTCCTGGTCAACGGCCACGCCCACTTTAACGAGATCTTTTTTGAGGACGTGCGGGTGCCCAAGGAAAATCTGGTCGGTCCGCTGAACGAGGGCTGGAAGGTGACGATCACCACGCTCATGTTCGAGCGCGGGATTGCCGGCGGCGGAAGCCAGGGCGACCAGATCAAACGCCTGGCCCAACTGGCGCACAACGTCGAGTTCAACGGCCAGCCGGCCTGGCAGCAGTCCTGGGTGCGCGACAGGCTGGCCCGGCTCCATATTGAGCACGAGAGCCTCAAATACACCCGTCTGCGCAGCCTGACCAAACAGCTCAAGGGACAGCCGCCCGGCCCCGAAGGTTCCATGCTCAAGCTGTGTAGCTCTGAGCTGGGCGTCAGAATCGCCGAGTTTGCCAGCGAACTCCTGGGCCACAACGCGATTGTCAATGGGCCGTCCGAGGCCGTGCCCGACGCGCCGCGCTGGGTGAACCGGGTGCTGAGCGCCCGCCAGTATACGATTTCGGGCGGCACGAGCGAAATTCAGCGCAACATCATGGGCGAACGCGTCTTGGGCCTGCCCAAGGGCTGAGGCCGGCTCATTTTCCGCGCGCCTGCCACTCGCCGCGCAGGACGGCCATCAGCAGTGTGTTGTGGTAGCGACCGTCGGCGTAGCGGCTTTCGCGCAGCATCCCCTCGCGCCGGAAGCCGACTTTCTGATAGGCGCGGATGCCGCGCGTGTTGCGCTCGTCCACCTGCACCCAGACCCGGTTCAGAGCCAACGAACCAAAGGCGTAGTCAAGCACCAGCCCGGCCACCTCCGGGCCGTAGCCCTTTCCCGTCTGAGCAATGAGCAGGCCAAAGCTGGCCTGGCGGTTGTCCAGATCGAGGTGGTGCAGCTCGGTCAGGCCAATCAGCCTATCGGTGTCGCGGCGCACAACGCCGAGCAACAGGTCGTGCCCGCTCCGATACAGCCGCTCAATACCGTCGGCCACGGCGCGGACATCGGCCGCCGGGAAAAAGTCGCCCAGGCTCCAGGTCAGCTCCCTGTTCCGCAGCCAGCCCACGATCAGTGCGGCGTCATCGCGCTCCAAAGGGCGCAGATACACGCGCTCGCCCGTCAGCACCGTTTCCTGCATCTCTCCCCTCTTGCCTCCGTATCCGCATCCTAGCACCGCCCCAGTCTTGACGCGAAGTCTGAGACCTGCCAGAATTCCGGTCGTGCATAAGCATTCTCTCGAACAGAACTGGTGGTGGCTGCCTTAGCAGGTGGCCCGACCGTATTGTAGACACACACGGAGCCGCCTTGACCAAAGAGGCGGCTCTTCTTTTTTCAAAGACCGTCGCCTCGGGCTTGGGTGACGGTCTTTTTTTGGGCCACGATCCGGCGGCGCAGGACGAAGGAGGAAGGATTCATGGCCGACGCAGCACCCCACATCCCCAGCCTGCATACGTATCGCACCCGGGGTGGGATTGAGATTCGTCGTAGCATTGAAAGCATCCCGCTTCAGGACGCCATTGAGCCGGTCATTGACGGCCTCGACACTCAGCCCGGCGTCCTCCTGACCTCAAGCTATGAGTACCCGGGTCGCTATACGCGCTGGGACATCGGATTCGTGAATCCGCCCCTGGCCCTGAGCTGCCGGCAACGGGAATTTCGGCTGTCGGCCCTGAACGAACGCGGCCAAGTCTTGCTGCCGGCCATTGCCCGGGCGGTTGAGGCCCTGCCCGCAGTTGCCGCAGCCGAGCACAACGAGCGCCACGTCTCAGGCACCATACGCGCCGTGGCGGGCCGCTTTGCCGAAGAGCAGCGCAGCAAACAGCCCTCGATCTTTTCGCTGCTGCGGGCGCTGATCGAGCTGTTCGCCTCCCCCGAAGACACCAACCTGGGGCTGTACGGCGCCTTCGGCTATGATCTGGCCTTCCAGTTCGAGCCCCTGCGCCTGCGCCTCACCCGTCCCGACGACCAGCGCGACCTGGTCTTATACCTGCCCGACGAACTGATCGTGATTGACCACCGCCGGGACCAGGCCCTGCGCTATGGCTACGACTTCGAGCTCGACGGTCGCTCCACCTATAATCTGCCCCGGGTCGGCACCGGCCAGCCCTACCGGGGCAGCGAGACTGTGGCCCAGGCCTGCGATCATCAGCCGGGCGAATACGCCGAGGGCGTTCGGGTCGCCCGCCAGGCGTTTCAGCGCGGCGACCTGTTTGAGGTCGTACCCGGACAGACCTTTTTTGAGGCCTGTCCCTCGCCCCCCTCAGAGCTGTTTCGGCGCCTGCGAGAGCGCAACCCTTCTCCCTACGGTTTTCTGATCAACCTCGGCCAGGCCGAATACCTGGTCGGCGCCTCGCCCGAAATGTACGTCCGGGTCGAGGGCGACCGGGTCGAGACCTGCCCGATCTCCGGCACAATCGCCCGAGGACGGGACCCGATCAGCGATGCCGAACAGATCCTGCGGCTGCTCAACTCGCGCAAGGACGAGTCCGAGCTGACCATGTGTACGGATGTTGACCGCAACGACAAGTCCCGGATCTGTGAGCCGGGCAGCGTGCGGGTGATCGGCCGGCGGCAGATTGAGATGTACTCGCGGCTGATTCATACCGTCGATCACGTCGAGGGTCGCCTGCGGCCCGAGTTCGACGCCCTGGACGCGTTTTTGGCCCACACCTGGGCGGTGACGGTCACCGGCGCGCCAAAAGCCTGGGCCATGCAGTTTATCGAGGATCACGAAAAATCACCCCGCGCCTGGTACGGCGGGGCTATCGGCCTGCTCGGCTTCAACGGCAACATGAATACCGGCCTGACCCTGCGCACGATCCGCCTCAAAGACGGCGTGGCCCAGGTCCGAGCCGGGGCCACCCTGTTATACGACTCCGACCCGGACGAGGAGGAACGCGAAACCCACATCAAAGCCTCGGCTTTTCTGGATGCCATTCGGCGGCCGCGTGACAGCCGGGGCGAGCGGCCGCTGGAAATCGCCAGGCCAGGCCGGGGCAAACGCATTCTGCTGGTCGACCACCAGGACTCCTTTGTCCATACCCTGGCCAACTATCTGCGTCAGACCGGGGCCGAGGTGCTGACCCTGCGGGCCGGTTTTCCGCACCACGAGTTCGAGGCTCAGCGGCCCGACCTGGTCGTCCTGTCGCCCGGGCCGGGCCAACCCTCAGACTTTGACGTGTCCGCCACCCTGACGGCCGTGCTCGAACGCCAGCTGCCGGTCTTTGGCGTGTGTCTGGGTCTTCAGGGCATTGTCGAACACTTCGGCGGCGAGCTGTCGGTGCTGCCCTACCCCATGCACGGCAAAGCCTCGGCCATCCGCGTGTTGGGCGGGCGGATTTTTGAGGGGCTGCCGCGCGAGCTGACGGCCGGCCGCTACCACTCGCTGTTCGCCCGCAAGGACCGCCTGCCCGACCAGCTGCGTACCACCGCCGAGAGCGACGATGGGGTGGTCATGGCGGTCGAGCATCACGAGCTGCCGATTGCCGCAGTCCAGTTTCATCCCGAGTCGATTCTGACCCTGGATGAGGATTATGGCCTGCGCCTGATGTATAACGTGGTGGCCCGCTTGTGCGACGACACGGGCTAGGGTCCGGACTCATAACCAATACATGATGATAGCCGCGAGGGTGACGGTGGCACGGTAGTTCTGCGCGAGCTTGTCGTAGCGGGTGGCCACGCGCCGCCAGTCCTTGAGGCGGCAGAAGGTGCGCTCGAT
>JAAXHF010000316.1 GCA_012271025.1 Deltaproteobacteria bacterium
ACCATGGTCGTAGGGATGGAGATGGTCTTGATGCCCGGCAGCTTGGCCACCCGGTAGGCTTCCTCGACCGCCCACTCCACCGGCCCGCGCATCGGCACCATGGCTCCACCCAGGAAGCGCTCCGGCGAAACCGCGCAGAACTCGCTCACCCAGTCGTTATACACCCGGATACTATCACGCTGATATTCCGCATCCGGGGCGGCCCAGAACTGGAGTCCAAACGCGCCCGGATACATGACCTCGGCCCGGATGTGATCCAGCTCCAAGTCGGTCAGCCGCGCCTGGGGATCCCAGGCACCGGGCCGCGTGTCGGCGTGCCGATGGCCGCCCATCATCTTGATTTCTCCGGCAATCTTGTCCTCCATGGAGGCGCCCTCAAGACCGACCGGAAACGGCGTTACCCCGTCAATAATGTACCAGTCGGCATCGTCGCGCGCCTCGACGCGTGGCGCCCGGTCGCGAAAACGCGCATCCATGCGCTCCGTCCACAGCTTGGCCGGCTCGACAACATGCCCGTCGGCTGAGACATAGCCATCTTCAAAACTTGCCATACGCTCCCTCCTTTGTTTGGTAGAACAATCCCTGTAAAAAAACGAAAGACCGGCCTCAGCATGAACGCGATTGCTTCTGCTTGTCAAGGCGCGTCCGACCCAGGCGGGAAGGTCACGCCATCGACTCGAATTCTCTGGATTGGTATTGATCGCCCAGTCATACGGGGGAACATTCCGCTTTGGCTGCGGACCGAGCGCTCAACACAGCGTGTGATGCTCAACTGAGACGAGCCGGAGCACAAAGGCGAAACGAGACGCCGATGCAATCTACGCTCATGAACCTGCTCTCCGAACTCCGCGCCGACGCCCTGTCGGGGAAAATCTCCCCGGCCGTGTCGGTCGGCGTGATCTCGGGGCTGGTCGTTCTTGTGCGAGGCATCTCGTGGGGCGTGATCGTTTTTTCAGGTCCGTTGGCGCCGTACTCCTCGCAAGGCACCAGCGTGGTGCTGTTCGGGAGTTTGGCCGTGTGCCTGGTCGTCGCCCTGACCGGCAGTTACCGGGGCACGATCTCGGCCCTGCCCGCACCCTGCGTGGTGATGTTGGTGACGATCAGTTCTACGCTGGACACGGAGAGCGACGCGCTGTTCATGTCCATGGTCGCAACCCTCATGCTCAGCGCGCTGGCTGCGGGCGTGGGCTTTCTTCTGATTGGGCGTTTCCGGCTGGCCGACCTGACTCGGTTCATTCCCTACCCCGTGGCGGGCGGGTTTCTGGCCGGGACGGGAGGCGCCCTGTGCCTGGCCGCCCTGGTGCTGATGGGGATCAGCCTGGACCGCCAGCCACTTTCCGATCTCCTGAACCTTGCCGTGGTGTGGAACTGGGGTCCGGGCGTCGCCTATGGTCTGGGTCTGTTCCTGGCCACGGTACGCTGGAAAAGCTTTTGGATACTGCCGGCGAGCTTCGTGCTCGGCGCCGTAGCGTATCATCTGAGTTTGCCCGTCCTCGGCATCTCCGGAGACGAGGCCAGAGCGGCCGGCCTGCTGTTTCGGGACACGGCCGAAGGCGCGCTGTGGCCCGCCTTCGGGCTTGGTGATGTGGCGCAGGTGGACTGGACGGCCGTGGCCGGCCAGATTCCCAATATGCTGGCCCTGATCCTGGTCACCCTGCTGTGCCTGGTCACGGGTGTGGGCGGCCTGGAATTGGCCGCGAACCGGGAACTGGAGTGGAACAGGGAATTCAGAGCGGCAGGGCTGGCCAACCTCGTCGCCGGCTTGGGCGGTGGCCCGCCCGGATGCCTGATCACCTCAAACACCGTGCTCAGCCACCTGTTCGGAGCCGAAACACGGCTGACCGGCCTCGTCGTTGCCGGCGTCGTGGGCAGCGCGCTGCTCTTCGGCCAGGCGGTGCTGCAACTGGTGCCGGTGCCGCTGTTGGGCGGGGTCTTGCTCTTTACCGGCCTGCGCATGATGAATGACTGGCTCGTCGCCAGACGCAGCAGGCTGCCGCGCACGGAGTACGCCATTGTCGTGCTGATCTTTGTCGTCATCACATTCGTCGGCGTGCTCGAAGGGGTGGCCGTCGGCATGGCCGTCACCACAGCCTTCTTTGTCGCGCGCCTCAGCCGGGTGGAGTCGGTCGAGGCGCGGTTCAGCGCGCGCGAGCGCCACAGCAACAAGGTCCGTCCCATCCCCGACCGCGCCATCCTGCGGGCGGAGGGCGAAGGAGTCCACGCCTATCGGCTGCGCGGCTATCTTTTCTTCGGCAGCGCGTACCGCCTGGCCGACCGTCTCAGGCAGTCCCTGCACGACGACGATCCACGTCCCAGCTGCATCCTGCTGGACTTCACAGCCGTTTCCGGCCTCGACTTCTCGGCCATCAATGCCCTGGGCAGGTTCATGCACGCGGCGTATGCCGCCGGAACGCGGGTGGTGTTGAGCGCGGCGTCGGCACAGCTCAAGAACGAGTTGGCGCAGGCGCTTCCCCCGCCCGTCTCCGACAACCTGGTGTGGGAGCCGGCCGCCGACCGCGGCCTGGAACGCTGCGAGGACATCGTCATCGCCGCCTGGCGGTCAGACTCGGGCAGGCGCGACTCCCTCCTGGAACGTGTCACCGACGATATGGAGCACCAGCTCGACAGACAGATCCTCTTTGAGAACCTGGTCCATGACCTCCGAGACTGGCTGGAGCCGCGCGAATATGAGGTCGGTGAGGCGCTGGCCACGATAGGCCAGCCACAGCACGGTTTGCAGCTGCTGACGGCGGGGCGGGCTTCCGCTTACGATTCCAGGGGCGTCCGGCTGCATCAGTACGGCCCGGGCGATGTCGTCGAACCACAGGGCGCCTTTGGCGCGCATAGCGCCACGCGGGCAACAGTCGCCGACGAACCCTGCCGGGCGATGCTGCTGACTCCCGCGGCCACGGCCTGGCTGGAAGCGCACGAGGGGCGGCTGATCCTTCGGCTCTACCGCTATCTCCTCACCGCCACGCCGCCTACCGTGCCGTCGTAACTCGAAGCCGCCGGGGCGTTCAGGCGTCAGAGCTGTCCATCACCCGGCCCGGAAACACTCCCTGGTGCTCGCCGTGGTCGAACAGGATTTGGCCGTCGACCAGGGTGTACGCAATACCCTCGGCCCGCTCAATCAGACGCCGCTTGCCCCCTGGCAAATCGTTCACCCACTCCAGCGGACACGGCTTGACCGTCTCCAGATCGAACAGCACCAGGTCGGCGTCCATGCCCGGCAGCAGGCGACCTTTCTTTGTCAGCCCCAGAAAATCGGCCGGCTCGGCGGTCAGGCGCTGGACCGCTCTTTCCAGGGACAGGCTGCCGCGGTTATGCACCCACTCGTGCAGCAGATAGGTCGGCACGCCCGCATTACAGCTCTGATCCACATGCGCGCCGGCATCCGACAGGCCGAGCAGCACGTGGGGGTTGGTGATCAGCTCCTGGACCGCCTCCGGGTTGGTGTTGGTGGCCGCGAACAGAAAACCCGTCTCCAGATTTTCGGCAATGACCAGGTCGAGCAGGGCGTCGACCGGGTCCTTCTCGGCCAGTGCGGCAATGCCCTCAATGGTCTTATTGACCAACACCTCGTGCTCCGGCCGGTTCACCCGGACCACACTCAGGCGGTCCCACTGGCCGGTAAACACCACCCCGCCCTTGCCTTTGAGTTCCTGTCGAAAGGCGTCCCGGAAAGCCGGGCTTTCATACAGGGCGAGCTGTTCCTCCGAGCTGCGGTTAAAGGCGTCCTTCCACGAGGCAAAGCTGGCAAAGATGAACGGGGTGCGCAGCGTATGGTACTGGCGCGCCGGGCGCGGGGTGGCCTGGGGGTGGATGCGCATCCCGGCCTCGATATACGGCGCGACGGTGTCGAGGGCCGCGCGGTAGGCATACGGCATATCCGTTCGGTCGAGCAGGGCCAGCCAGGTGATGGGCCGCTGGCTGCGTTCGGCCAGCAGTTTCAGCAGCTCCAGCTCGTCCTCCGACAGCAGGCCGGCGGTACTGGTCAGGGCGAGTTCAATGACGCCGTGGCCGACCTCACGCAGCACGTCGGCCAGCGCGCCCAGCTCTTCGTGACTGGCCAGACGGCTGGCCAGGGGACGGCCCTGATAGCCGATATGCTGGCGCAGGGTGCTGAGCGAAAAACCGAACGCGCCGGCCCGCATGGCCTGGCGCAGGGCATCGGCCATGGCCCGAATCTCATCCGGTCGGGCGGCCCGCTCCGGGGCGGCCTCGCCGAGCACAAAAAAGCGCAGGGCGGACAGCGGAACGAGAAAACCGGTATTGATCGCCAGGGGGCGTTTTTTCATTGCGGCCAGGTATTCGGGAAAGCTCTCCCAGGCCCACGACACCCCGTTGAGCAAGACCTCGTAGGGCATGGCTTCCACATTCACCAGGTCCCAGGCCACAATGCCGCGCTCATCCGTCCGGCACGGGGCCACGCCCACCCCGCAGTTGCCCATGACCACACTGGTGATGCCGTGCCAGCACGAGCTGGTCAGCAGGGGGTCCCAGGAAATCTGGGCGTCATAGTGGGTGTGATGGTCGATGAAGCCCGGGGCGAGGATCAAGCCCTGGGCGTCTATGTGTCTACTCGCCTCACCCGAGACATCGCCCAGCCCGGCAATCTTGCCGTCCTTGATGGCAAGGGCTCCGTCAAAGGCCGGGGCTCCGGTCCCGTCGCAGATGCGGGCGTTGGTAATCAGCATGTCATAGCTCATCTCATCCTCCTGTTCGGGGCATCCCGTTTCTCTTCCCTCTATCCCCTGCGACCGCCTGCCTGCAAGCCATACTTTCTCACTCCGCTGCCTCTACCAGGGCGCGGCGGCCTCGGCTAGCCACATGTGGACCGGAGCGTCGAGCAGCCCCAGACTGGCCAGGGCGTTGCGCTGCATCCAGTCGAGTTGGCGGGGCATGGTCTGCTCGGTCAGCGAACCGACATGAGGGGTGATGATGATCGGCGCCCCGGCCTGGAGCAGCTCCAGCAGCGGGGGCGGCGTAGCCCGCGCCTGGCCGAACTCGCGGCTCAGCACGTCGACGGCCAGACCGCCGAGATCGTGTCGCTGGTAGGCCGCGACAAGGTCTTCCTCGACCACCAGCCCGCCCCGCGAGGGATTGATGAGGACGGCCCGGGCTTTCATTTTTTGCAAAAACTCCGCGTTGACCATGCCCGCAGTCAGCTCGGTCAGGGGCGTATGAATGCTCACCACATCACACTCGGGGAGCATTGCGGCCAGGGACGCAAAGGCCGTCATGGTCGATCCCCGGCGCCCCAGAATGTCCCGGTCGCCCTCGGCATTATAGGCCCGCACGTAGGACTCGAGATCGGCTGCGACGGGATCGTAGGCCGCGATCCGCACCCCCCAGCTCAGCAGCCGTCGGGCGACCTCGCGTCCAATCGCCCCCAGCCCGACCAGCCCCAGGCTGAGCCCGATGAGGTCCCGGCCGAGCGGCCGGGTGTCCCAGTCCCCGGCTTCGAGCGCCCCACGCAGGGGGACGATATGGCGCAGGGTCGCCAGCACGAGGGCAACTGTCAGCTCAGCCACCGCATCCTGATTGGGAGACAGCTCGGGGCGGCGGGTGATGCTGACCGGCACACCGCGCCGCTTTGCCGCCGCCTTGTCAATATCATTGTGGCCGACCCCGCATTTGTGGATACCCACATGAGGGTATGGATCGGCCCTGACCCGGTCGGCCAGCGCGTCAACCACGGCCGCGCTCAGCGTGTCGTCGCCGACCAGACAGGCGTGGAACGGACCGCGCTCGGCGATGACCCGGCACATATGCGCCTCGTCAAGCGGATAGTCGTCGCTCACATCAACGACTTCGGCCAGGCGCGGCTGCGCGTCCAGAAGATTCGCATAGCCGGCATCGGCCAGGCTTGTGCGCCAGCTACGCATGGTGACCAGAACACGAAAGCGGGGTGACACTGAACATTCTCCTCGGAGGGCGACCACAGGGGGTCCGCCCCTACAGATGGCCGGGCGACCACGGGGGGCCGGGCACTCACGGGTAGGGCGGCGGAGGGCCGGCCGGGCCGTAACGCTCCAGTTCGCGCAGCGCATCCATCAGGCTGTAGCGCGGCCGATAGCCCAGGCGGCGCCGGGTTTCCGTCAGGTCGTATGTGAAGGGCTTGTCTTCCGGGACCAGACCATAGCGCCGGACCAGAGCCTCGTAGGCCGCGTAGTAGCGCCGGAAGCTCGAACCCGGCCCCTGGGCGTCCCAGTTGGCCAAGTCCTCATCCGTATACTCATAGGCGCCGTCAACCGTCAGGACCGGCGGCGTTTCCAGGCGGGTCGCGCTCAGCAGATCGAGGCTTTGCACGACCGCCCGCGCAACATCGTCAATATGCACCGCGCCGCGCCAGAACCACTTCAGCCAATCGACAAACGAGTCATACACAGCTCGATTCCAGTGCGGGATAAAGCCGCGCGGCCGCAGCACCACCACATTCATGGCGTGGCGGCCAGCATAGCTGTGGACGACTTCTTCGCCCACCACCTTGGTGTGACCGTACACGCCATACCTGTCGCGGACGCTCGTACTCGACACATAGATCAGCCTTGCAATGCCGGCCTTGGCTGCGGCCTCGAACACGTTGAAGGTGCCGGTGACGTTCAGATCCCAAAAGGCGTAGACGTCTTTTCCCAGGGGCGGCTCGGCCGTCTCGTGAACGCCGTGCCAGGCGGCAATATGCACCACGCAGTCGGCCCCGGCCAGACAGGCGGCCAGACCGACGCGGTCGAGGACAGAGCCGGCCACATACACGCCCCGGCGATCACGCGGCGGGACAATGTCCAGGCGCACCGGCGTATGGCCACGCGCTTCCAATCCGGGGGTCAGCACGCTTGCCAGGTCGCCCGAACCGCCGGTCAGCACAATCCGCACGCCCGTTCTCCGTACCTGGGTTCAGCACCTGGGCTCAGCTCGGCCCGGCAACAGTACCGGCACTCACAAATTGCGCGATCTGGTCCGCAGCGTAGCCGAGACCGCCCAAGACCTGCGCGGTGTGCTGGCCCAGGCTTGGGGCCGGCAGCGGGGAGAGGCGGGCCATGGACTCGGAACACAGCCAGGGCACATCAATAGCGGTGTAGGTTCCGGCCACCGGGTGCTCCAGTTCCTTGAGCATGCCCAGGGCTTCGACCTGCGGGCCGTCGAACAGCGTCTCGGCCGTATTCATCCGCACGATTGTGCCGCCCATGCCCTGCACCAGCTGCTGCAAGTCGTCAAAACTCCAGCTGGCCAGAAAGGGTTTCAGGGCCTCGGCCAGCTCGGCCTTGTTGTTCAGACGCTTGAACCACTCGTTGAATCGGGGGTCGGTGCCGAGTTGGGGCGCGCCGAGCGTCGCGCACAGGATCTGCCAGGCGTCGTTCTGGTTGCCCCAGTCCATCAGGAAGTGGGCGTCTTTGCACTCGAAGCCGTGGTCCGGCGCTTCGGTGTAGCCGGACAGCGGCCGGGCGCGCCACTCGTCCGGGTTGCTTTCCGCTGCGGTCGTCCACTGCATGATGGCAATCGCGGCATCCAGCAGGGAGGTTTCAACCCGCTGGCCTGCCCCGCTCGACTCGCGCGAGTACAGGGCGGCCAGAATGCCCTGGCAGGCAGCCCAGGCCGCGTTGACCGAAATAATATCAAAACCGACCCGCAGTGGCGGCTCGTCGGGCGTGCCAAGCTGGCGAAATTTTCCGACAAAGGCTTGCAGGTCGAGTTCGGTGGCGGGCGTCCGGGCCAGAGGCCCCTGGCTGCCGTAGCCCGAAATCGCACAGTAGATCAGCCCCCGGTTATGCGCGGACAGCGCGGCGTACGACAGCCCCAGACGCTCGACCACCCCAGTCGTATAGCCCTCGATGAACACGTCGGCGGCTCGGACCAGACGCCGGACAATGTCCTGGCCGGCCCGGTCTTTCAGGTTAACGCATATGCCTTTTTTGTTGCGGTTGAGGCGGATGAACAGATCGGATTCGGACTCGGTAAAAGGCCCGACCGTCCGCAGCCAGTCGCCGTCCGGGGGTTCAAGCTTGATGACCTCGGCCCCCAGATCGCCCAGCATGGTCGAGCACAGCGGGCCGGGAACCCCCTGAGAGATATCCACGACCGTGATGCCGTCGAGTGCCAAGTCCATAGCCGCTCCTTCGACCGCTACAGCCGTCAGGCGGCCGAGGCCCGCGACCGGTCCGTGATCCCAAGCTCCTGCAAAATCTCCTGCTGATGCTCGCCGAGCCGGGGAGCCGGACGGGCGATGGCGGTGCTGTCGCGGCTGAATCGCCACTGAGCCCGACTGACATTGCACGGCCCCCACGGGGTCTCGATGGTGTCCATCATGCGGTTGGCCCGGGTCTGGGGATGGTCTTTCACATAATGGCTGCGCGGCGTGTCGCGCCGATACTGGGCGCACGGCACGCCGTGGGCTCTGAGCACCTCCTCCCACTGCCAGGCCGCCTTCTTTTTGAAGCGGGCCTCCAGCAGCGGGATCAGGGCTTCGCGGTTTGTGACCCGCGCGTCATTGGTGACAAAGCGCGGGTCAGCCGCCAGCTTCGGCAAGCCCAAGGCTTCACACAGGCGGGCCCACATGCCGTTGTGGATCGCCGACACGCTGAGTGCTCCCAAGCCGGTTGCAAAAGCCTGGTCGGGCACGATATGCGGGCGCGCGCTGCCCATCCGCTCGGGCACCGCGCCGGTCGAGAAGTACTCGGCATAGCGGGTCAGGCCGGCCAAGGCCGTGGCGTGGAGCTGGCTGGTCTCGATCTTCATGCCCCGGCCGGTCTTGCGGCGGACGTACAGCGCGGCCAGCAGGCCGATACAGTTGAGCATGGCCGCGTTCCAGTCCAGGTTGGCCGTGCCGCGCAAAAACTCCGGCTTGCCGCCCGGTTTGCCGTTCAGGCTGGTATAGCCGCCGGCCGCCTGGGTCATCCATTCGTGGCTCAGCATGCCCTTCCACGGCCCGCGGTTGCCAAAGGCCGAGGCCTGCAAATAAATGATCCGGGGGTTGATCCGGCGCTGGACCTCGTAGCCCAGGCCCAGGCGTTCCATGATGTCGCCGGAACGGAAGTTGTCCAGCGTCACGTCGGCCGTGGCCACCAGCTTGCACGCGACCTCGCGTTCGGCGTCATCCTTGAGGTCCAGACACACGCCGCGTTTGGTGTGGTTGTTGCCGATGAAGGTCGTACCCATGCCGCCCATCGCCGGGCCGCTGGGCCGGCGGACAATATCGCCGCTGGGCTGCTCGACCTTGATCACGTCTGCGCCGAGCAGACCCAGATAGGTCGTGGCCAGCGGTCCGACCGCAGCCATGCCGAAATCCAGCACCCGGATGCCTTCGAGCGGTCCAGCCATAACGCCCTCCTCGCTGTCGGCCACTGTGCCCCGAACCCGGCCCACAAATCAAGCGTTCGAGTCCTTTGCCAGTGTATTCAGCCTGGCAGCAGCCAGGGTTGTGTGCAATATAAACAGGCAGCACGAAAGGAGTGGGAGCCATGCTCACAACGATTGAAGGCGTGTATCGCGGGGGGAAGACCGAACTCTCGGAAACGCCCCGCAAGGCGCAGGAAGGCACCTCGGTTCTTGTCACGTTTCTTGCGTCCAATTCCGTCAATTTGCGGGACCGGGGTATTGACGAGGCACAGGCGGCAGACCTGCGGGCACGCCTGGCAAGCTTCTCCGAAGACTGGGAAAGCCCCGAGATGAGCATCTATGACAACTATGACGCAGCCAAATCCAAGCTACCGCCGCGGTGATGTCGTCTTAGTGCTCTTTCCAGATTCCAACTTGCTGACGGCCAAACCACCGATGAAAGTAAGAGAATCTACCCAAAAATACTGATCGACCGATTGGTGCTGTCTCGGTTCGGAGTATAGTTGCCCCGTACAGCTTCCGCTCTCACTCCGGTGCTCGCACCGGAAAAATCTCCCTCAGTCCCCCTTTGGTAACGTGTGATGCATATTATGCCGATTGCGCTCTTCAGGCCGTCCGTTCGCGCCCTCACCCGGCCCTGCGGGCCACCCTCTCCCCGTGAGGGAG
>JAAXHF010000366.1 GCA_012271025.1 Deltaproteobacteria bacterium
GCGTGGCTCAGCCAGAGCAGCTGCCCAGAGCGGCGATGCGGAGACCGCCCGGCAGCGTTACACACAGCTCGAACAGATTTGGGAAAGTCGAGGAACTCCTGAAGTTCTGCAAGAAGCCCGGGGCTTCTTGAAAGAGCAGGCGTCCTAAAGCAGAACAGTTGGACAAGAAACCGATTCCCTGGGGGCAGCGCCCGGCGGGCTGTAAGCCACCCCTAATACAAAACCTGCTCGTCCTTGAAGCGGGCGATCTCCTGCGCGTCGTAGCCCAGCACCTCGCCCATCACCTGGTCGGTGTCCTGGCCCAGCAACGGGGCCGGCCAGCGCACCCCGTTGGGCGCGTGGCTGAACAGCCAGGGAATCCCCATGTGGGTCCGGGTCCCGACTTCAGGATGGGCCAGCCGCTCAAAGAAGCCGCGGGCGTTGAGGTGAGGATCTTCGATCAGATCCTTGCCGCTCATTGACGGAAACGCGGCCACCCCGGCTTCTTGGAGCTGATGGGTCACGTCCCACTTTTCGCGCGGTTCCGTCCAGGCGCTCAGCACACGGTCCAGATCCTCTTCGTTGGCTTTGCGGTCCGCAGCGCTGCCAAAGCGCGCATCCGTCGCCAACTCGGGCCGGCCTATGGCTCGACACAGGCCGGTCCATTCTTCGTCCGTCCCACAGGCAATTGTGACCCATTCGTCCTCACCCGCACAGCGGTAGCAGTTGTGGGGCGCCATCCACGGGTCGCGGTTGCCCCGTCGGGGGGGCTGGGTCGCGTTCATGGCGTAGTCCATCCAGCCTTCGGCCACCAGCACCGCAACCGCCTGCCACAGCGACACGTCGATATGCTGGCCCTGGCCGGTTCGCCGGCGGGCGACCAGGGCTGCGCAAATGGCTGCGGCGGCATGGATGCCGGAGGTCGGGTCGCCGTAGGCCATACCGACTTCCTCTGGCGGACCGCCCTCATAGCCGGTGATCGACGACAGGCCGGTCAGGGGCGGAATGGCCGGACCGTAAGCCATATAGTTGCGCTGGGGTCCGGTTTGGCCGTAGCCGGAGATGGAGGCCATAATGATATCGGGCTTGACGCGCCTCAGTTCGTCATAGCCCAGCCCCAGTTGATCCATCACTCCGGTGGCAAAGTTCTGGAGGACAACATCGCTCTTGCTGACCAACTCCTTGGCCAGGTCTCTGCCTCTGGGTGTGGTGAGATTGAGCAGCAGGCTCTTCTTGCCCTGGCCCCACTGATTGAACAGCGCACACCGGTTCACCCCCGGCTCCATGCCTTTGGGGTAGTACAGCAGGCGTCGAGCAAGATCGAGGCGGGTGTGCGACTCGACCTTGATCACCTCGGCCCCCAGATGGGCCAGCTGTAGGGCGCCAAAGGGACCGGCCCACACCCAGCTGAAATCAGCGACACGTACGCCGGCCAGCGGCAGCTGGCGGTTCGTTGAGCCGGAGGCCGACAGCGGAGCGGTCCGCTCGGTCTCACGCGGCGTTTCGGGTGCCGCGTCCAGCCGGTCGTTATGTTCACCGAGCAGCGGCGCCGGACGCCGCAGCTTCCACCACGGGCTGTCCAGCACGTACGGGGCTCCCAGGTGGGTCAGCCGGCCGGCCCGGGGATGGCTGACATCGACAAAAAAGCCTCTGGCCCGCAACTGCTCCTGGTCGGCCAGCTGGGCCATGCTGAAAACCGGGGCGAAACAGATCCGTCGCTCCTGGCCGACCCGAAACAGCTCTTCCACCTTCCAGCCCTTGACCCAGTCGGCCAGGTAGGTCCTCAAGACATCCTGGTTTTGGCTGCGATTGGCCAGTCCCTGGAAAATCTCCCACTCGGCCCACTCGGGATTGCCCATCAGATCGACCAACCGCTGCCACTGGTCTTCTTCTCCGACAACCAGGAACATCAGACCGTCCTGACACGGAAAAATATCCCAGGGGTACAGCGCCCGCTGGCCCAGACGAGTGGCAACCTGCTCCTGATAGGTGTAGTTCGGGGCGCTGATGTCCACAAACGAGGCGATATAGGCCTGAGCGGAAAAGTCGATGTGTTCGCCCAGCCGGGTCTGCAAGACCATGCTATAGGCCGCCAGCGTGGCGGCCGCCGCTGCGGTGGCGATCTGGAAATCGGCCTGATGGCCGGCGGCCTTGAGCGGCGGCAGCTCCGGCCGGTCAGAGCCGCCCGGACTCAGCCACGCCCAGCCCCCGCCGTGGGCAACGGTCAGCTCATAGGCGGCGTAGTCCTTGTGCGGGCCGCTAAGGCCGAAGGGCGTGATGGAGCACATGACCAGGCGTGGATTGCGCGCCTGAAAGGCGGCGTAGTCGAGACCCAGGCCGGCCATGCGTTCCGGAGCATAGTTGTGGACCACGATATCCGCCTCCGCGACCAGCTCCATCAGTCTCTGGCACTCCCGAGGCAGGTCGAGCACCACACTGTGTTTGTTGGTGTTGAGATACAGGAACAGGCCGCTCTGCTCGGGGTCGGGCACACCGTTCGGAAACGGGCCGCGCTGCCGGGCCACGTCCCCGCCGGGCTCTTCGACCTTGATGACCTCGGCGCCGAGATCGGCCATCAGCTTAGTAGCATAGGCCGCCGACACCATGTGTCCCAACTCAATGACCTTCACCCCGTCCAGTCCTTGCATAGTCGTTCCCCCCTTACAGACTGGCACCGGCCTGTGTCCGTCGGCGCCGTTTCACCGCCGACGTTAGCACTTCGGCCAATTACACTGCAAGAAAAAAGCGTCGGCTAAAAACCGTTCTCCAGCCGTAGACCCGATCCCGTGTTCGGGCTACTCTGCCAGACACCACACTGCAAGGAGGGAAAGCCATGTTAGGAGCTGTTGCACACGTCGGGATTACGGTCAGGGATATGGACAAGGCGGTTGAGTTCTACCGCGATACCCTGGGCCTCAAGGTCATCGGGGATGTCACCATTGACGGGCAAGAGGCCAGCACCGTCACCCAGGTCCCCAACACCAAACTGCGCGCCGTGTATCTGCGCTACAAAGACGATCCGACCAGCCCGCCGATCGAA
The DNA here is from genome assembly GCA_012271025.1 of Deltaproteobacteria bacterium. Next base: position 3,020 of record JAAXHF010000366.1, read on the forward strand.
CTCCTGCACTTCATTGAACCGGGAGAGACGGGCAAGCCGTATCCCGGCCTGGCCAACCCCGGCATCACCGAGGTCGCCTTCTGGGTCAAGGACATCGACAAGACCTACGAAGACCTGCGGGCCAAGGGGGTGGAGTTTTATTCGGCTCCCCAGCTGTTTGACCTCGAGGGCGAGGGCTACGGCAAGGTCAAAGCGGTCTATTTCCGCGACCTCGACGGCACGACCCTGGAGCTGATGCAGAACTGCCCGGACTGAGCCGCCGCCGGGCCTGTGCCATATCACGCCGCCGGGTGGCCGGCGGCCGCTCAGAGCTGGCGGATGTCCATCCAGTCCAGCAGGGGTTGGTCGGCCACCTCGGCGCTCTCGGCCAGAAGTTCAAGGACATCCATCGACATCCAGTAGCGCACCCGCCCCAGCCACAGGTAGGGCGTCTTGACCGAGTTGTTGACCTCGCCGCCGTGCAGCGAGGGGATGAATTTCCGGGGCGGGATCGCCTCCACCCACAGCTCGGCGCCGAGGTTGCGCCGCACCCAGGCATGCGAGTCGGGATGAATCAGCTCCCAGCTGCGGGGCTCGACAATTCGGGCTTTTTGGCAGCGCATGTGTCCCCCCGCCGCCCTGTAGGCTTATATGACGCCTTGAGCGACCAGCCGGGCTATTTCTTCATCGCCGAATCCGGCTTCGGTCAGTACGTCCCGGGTGTGCTGGCCCAAAAGCGGCGCGCCGCTCTTGAAGTCGGTCACTCGGTTATGGCCGTCGGTTGCGGCCGACACCGGGAAATGCAGCTCGCGGTCGATCTGGGGCTGACGAATGGCCTGAAATGTCCCCCGCGCCTGAAAGTGCGGATCGTCCAGATTCTCCTCGGGGTAGCGCACGCTGGCCCACAACAGGCCCTTGGCCTGGGCCTTGTGGTAGACGTCCTCGGCGGTCATGGCGGCGACAAGCCTGTCGACCTGGGCGCTCAGGTGCTTGTTGGCCTTGGCCGGGGAGCTTTCGCTCAGCTGACGATAGGCGTCCGACTCAAGGTCGTGCTCAAGGCCGACTTCGCTGAGCATCTCGGCAATGATCCGTGCGTCGCGGCTGCCCCAGAACAGAAAGGCCTTCACATAACGGTCGTCTTTGGTCCGACGCAGCCAGGCCGGTGTCTTGGCCGTGGCGGCGTGGCGGCCGGTCTGCCGCCCGACCACGTCCTGGTTGTAGATATAGCAGGGCAGCGCCACCTCGGTGCAGGTGCTGACCGCCTCATGGATTGAGACATCGATGCAGTCGCCCTCGTCGGTCAGCTCACGAAAGTTGAGCGCCGCAGCCACGGCCAGGACCGCGTGTTCGCAGGCGATATGGTAGGCCTGCCACATACCGGGCGCAATCGGCGGGGTATCGTAGACTCCGTCCGGCCCCGGATCGTAGCCGCACGAGGCCATCACTCCGCCCATGGCCAGCTGGGTCAGATCGGTCATTGTCAGGTCGCGGTACGGGCCGTCCAGTCCAAACGGCGTGAGCGTGCAGATGATGAGGCCGGGCTTGCCGGCCTGCACCTCGCGGTACAGGTCGAGGCGCTGCTCGACATCGACGGCCGGGCCGGAATCAATGACGATATCGGCGCGCCGGACCAGCCGCTCCAGCGCTCCCCGGGTGGCCGGCTGAGCGGGGTCGAGACCGACGCTCTTCTTGCCCAGGTTGTAGCGCCAGAAGCATAAACTGTGTTCCGGGTCGGGCTGTGAAGAGGCGAAGGGTCCCAGGCGGCGAGAGTTGGAGCCCTCCCGCCCCTCCAGCTTGATGACCTCGGCGCCGAACGAGGCCAGCAACAGGCCGGCAAACTCTCCGCGCTCGTCACCACACTCCACAACGACCCGGCCCGCAAGGGCTCGGCTTAAAGCGGCTTGGCTGTTCAAATGATCCAGTCCTCTCTGAGCTGGGCAATCTCCTCGACCGAGAGCCCCAGCACGTCACGATACACCTTGTCATTGTCCTCGCCCATGCACGGAGCGCCCCGCCCCGGCAGCCCACCAACGCTGAGCCGCATGTTTTGGACGCGAGCCGGAAAATCCTCGACCGGCCAGGTCCCGATTTCGGAGTGGGGCAAGGACACAAACGCGCCGCGCGCCTTCAGCTGCGGATCGCGGGTGAAACGATCAACCGACTTCTGGACCACGCCGGACGGCACCCCGCGCTCCTGGAGCCGCGCCATAAGGTCGTAGCGCTCTTCGTTTTTTGTGAACTCGGCCAGCCGCCGGTCAAGCTCGTCCTCAGCTGCTTTGCGTCCGGCCGCAGTCTGAAAGCGGGCCTCAGCGGCCCACTCGGGGGAGCCCATCTCGGCCACCAGCCCCCGCCATTGCTCGTCGGTCTGGACCGCCAGGCTGATCCACGCGTCGTCTCCCCGGCACGGATAGGCGCCGTGCGGCGCCCAGTCCGCAACCGGCATCCGGTTGCCGTAGCGCCGGGTGGACTTGCCGCTCAGCTGAGCCTCAAGAGTAGCCGTTCCAGACACCATCAGCCCGGTCTCGGCCTGGGACAGATCGATATAGCAACCCTGGCCGGTCTTGCGCCGCTGGATCAGCGCCATCAGCACATGCAGCGCCCCGTAGTAGCCGGTGGAGTGGTCGAGATACGAATAGCCCCAACCGGCCGGCGGCATGGGGTCGGGCAGCCCCGACATATGGGTCAGACCCGACAGAGCCTGGGCGGTCGGCCCGACGCTCAGATAGTCGTCATAGGTGCCCGACTTTCCCATGCCGCTGATCTGTAGATAGATCAGCTCGGGGTTGATCTGGCGCAAGACCTCATAGCCGAGTTCCCAGCGGTCCATCTGGCCCGGGCTGTAGTTCTCGCACAGGACCGAGGAGCGGGCGATCAGGCGTTTGAACAAATCGCGGCCCTGGGGCAGGCTCATGTTGAGGGTGATGCCGTATTTGCCGGGGTTGATGTTGTTGAACAGGCCGCTGCGGTTGAGGCTGTCGGCCGCGCCGCCGGGCGCTCTGGGCTGCACTCCGCGCAGCAGGTCGAGCGCCCGCTGATCGTGCCACTCAACCCGGATTACCTCGGCGCCCATGGTGGCCAGCATACGGGTGGCGTTCGGGCCGGCGACGATTTTGGTCAGATCGATGACGCGGACGCCGTCGAGCGGACGCCGGCGTTGCGCTTTCGCCCCTGGAGAGGCTTCTAGGGAGGCTGTTGAGTGTGCCATTGAGGTTTCCCTTCTGAACCATCTGCGCGTCTGAATGCGCGTTCCACAGGCTCAGTTTCTACACGACGCGGGACAAAAAGAAAACCTGATATCGGCGCGCTCGACACCGCGTTGACAAGGCTGTTCGCGCGTCGTACGACAGCACCAGAAACGGGGAAAGACATGATTACACGGATTGTTATCGACAGCGTCCAGTCTCCGACCTTTGACGGCCTGTCCTTCGGTCAGGTCGGTCAGTATGAGAAGCTGGTCGGCCGCGCCTTTGGCGAGCTTGATCCCGTGAGCCCGCTCAACGCGGTCATCACCGACATTGCCCTGGCCCCGCGCAACGCCCGCGGCCGGGTTGAGTATTCCACCGATTTTTACATCCTGAAGCCGTGTGACCCGGACCGGGGCAACCGGGTCCTGCTGTTCGATGTCACCAACCGGGCCAACAAGATCACCTACCTGCCGCTGAACTTTCCGTTCCGGGCGCCGCCCGAGTTCCCGCCGATCAACGACCCGTGCACAGCCCAGGACGCCGGGACCGGCTACCTCATGCGCCAGGGCTATACCATTGTCTGGACCGGCTGGGACGCCACCGCCCCGGCCGGAAACGACCGGCTGACTACCACGGTCCCGGTTGCGCGCGAGAACGGCCAACCGATTGTCGGTCCCGCGCTTGAGGAGATCATGGTCGATAACGTCCAGACCGCAGCGCCCGGCCAGGCCGTGTACCGCTATCCGCTGACCTATCCGACCGCCAGCCTCGACACGTCTCAGGCCAGCCTGACGGTGCGCGAGTACCGGAGCGATGAGCCCCGGCTTATTCCGCCGACCGACTGGCACTATCTCGACGCGCCGACGATCGGGCTGCTGCCGCAGGACGAGCGGCCGTTCGAGAGCGGTCAGATCTATCAGTTTGTGTATCCGGCGACCGATCCCATCGTGGCCGGCATCGGCTTTGCTGCGGTGCGCGATTTTGTGGCCTTTGTCCGCCACGCCGAGGCCGACACGCACGGCACGCCAAACCCCCTGGCCGGTACGCTCGCCTGGTCTCTTGCCACCGGGCTATCGCAGTCGGGCCGCTTCCACCGACCGTTTCTGTATCTGGGCTGCAACCAGGACGAGGACGGCCGTCGAGTGTTCGACGGCATGCTGCCGTATATCAACGGGGCGGGCGGCGGATTCTTCAACTACCGCTTTGCCCAGCCGAATCGCACTGCCTTTCAGCGCTGGAGCCACGTCTACCCGGAGCAGGTTTTTCCGTTTGCCTACTCCAGCCTGCGCGATCCGCTGACGGGCAAGACCGACAGTGTCCTGGCCCGCTGTGACGCCTCGGACACGAGTCCCAAGCTCATGGAGGTGAACGACTCCAACAGCTACTGGTTCAAGAGTGCGTCGCTGGCCATCACCACACCGGACGGCAGCGCCGACCTGGCCGACCCGCCCAATGTGCGCTTTTACCTGCTGTCGAGCATTGCCCACGGCGTGGCGTCCGGACGCGGCAGCTGCCAGCAGCTCCAGAACCCGATCAGTCCCGGGCCAGCTCTGCGGGCGCTGCTGGCCGCGCTGACCGACTGGGTGACGGCCGACAAAGAGCCGCCGCCCAGCCAGGTGCCGCGCTTGAGCGACGGCAGCCTCGTCCCGCCCCTGCCGCAGTCCAGCGTTGGTTTTCCCCAGATTCCGGGCGTGGCGTATACCGGCGTGGCCAGCATCCGTGAACTGTACGACTACGGTCCTGAGTTCGACCGTGGCATCATCAGCAGCCTGCCCCCGCGCGAGACCGGCCGTGCCTATCCGAGCCTGGTGCCCAAGGTCACGCCGGACGGGATCGACCTAGCGGGCATTCAGCTGCCGGACATGGCGGTTCCGCTCGGTACCTATACGGGCTGGAACCTGCTGGCCAATACCCCCAAAGATGAATGCTCGGCAATGGGGTCTTTTATTCCGTTTGCCACGACCAAGGCACAGCGGCTGGCCAGCGACGACCCCCGCCTGTCTCTGGAGGAACGCTACGTCACCCAGCGCCGCTATGTCCAGGCGGTCAGCGCTGCGGCCCAACGGCTCGTCGCCCAGGGTCTGCTGCTGGACGAAGACGCCGCCGCCTATATCGAGGCCGCCGAACAGCGCCAACTCGGCCTGCCGCAGGAATAAACGTGACGACACCGCCCGACCGGCTGCTCGTGTCCGAGATATTCGAGAGCGTCCAGGGAGAGGGCGTCTCCCTGGGCGTGCCGTCCATCTTTCTGCGCCTGGCCCACTGCAACCTGCGCTGTGGCTGGTGCGACACCAAATACACCTGGGACTGGCACGCCTACGACATCCGCAAAGAGGTCCACGAGTACAGCCTCGACCAAACCGTAGACACGCTTCAGCGGCTGCGACCGAGAAATCTGGTCGTGACCGGCGGGGAACCCCTGTTGCAACAGACGGCCCTTGTCAGCCTGCTGAGACGGCTGGGCCGAGACTGGACCAGCGAGGTCGAGACCGCCGGCACCCTCGTTCCCGATGCGCAGCTGACCGCCATCATCACCCGCTGGAACGTCTCGCCAAAGCTGGAGAACTCGGGCAATCCGACCGACAAGCGGCTGCGGCCCGAAGCCCTGCGGGCCTTTGCGGCCCTGCCGAACGCCTCTTTCAAATTTGTGCTTGCCGCGACTGTGGATCTTGCCGAGGTATCGGACCTGATAGCGCGCTTCGATCTGCCGTCCGAGCGGGTCATACTGATGCCCGAAGCGACCGAGGCCGAGCGGCTGAACGAGCTGGCCCGGGACTTGGTCGAAGCCTGCATGCAGTACGGCTACCGACTCAGCTATCGCCTTCACGTCGCCCTGTGGGGGGATAAGCGGGGCGTGTGAGTCATGCTGCTCGCTCTGATGAGGTTCAGGATTACGCCGGCAGAAAAAAAGCTCTGAGAATGAGAGCCATCACTCCACCCAATAAGACTCCGAGCATCCATTTGACCAGCGTCAGATCCGCCTTCACAGGAGCGAGTTCAATTTGCAGAGCTTGCTTTGTGGCAAGAGGGGTATCGAATGGGATGGCCGACATGCGGCTACGCTAACATGTTCGGCAGAGGAAAGAACGCCCTCCCCGCTTCGGTAGTGTCTCAGTTTGACAATGCTGGCCTGTCTCATCCCCAGCGGCCCGCGCCGAGGACGCGCCATACGCCGGAA
>JAAXHF010000012.1 GCA_012271025.1 Deltaproteobacteria bacterium
TGGACATCCTGATCAACAACGCCGGGATGACGCTGTTCAAGGGCATTGACGACACCAGCGAAGAGGACTGGGACCGTATCGTCAACACCAACCTCAAGGGCGTGTTCCTGTGCTGCAAGGCGGCCATTCCGGCCATGCGCGAGAGCGGCGGCGGCAGCATTGTCAATATCGCCTCGGTCGCCGGTCTGATCGGCATGCCCCAGCACTTTGCCTACTGCGCGGCCAAAGCCGGGGTCATTCATTTCACCAAATCGCTGGCCCTGGATCACGGCCCGGAGCATATCCGCATCAACTGCATCTGCCCGGGCGGGGTGCTGACGCCGATGCTGGGCGAGGTCATTGATGTCAACAACGCAGCCCAGGTCGACCGGGTGGCCAGACAGCACGCCCTGGGCCGTATTGCCGACCCGCAGGAGATCGCGCGGGTGAGCCTGTTCCTGTGTTCTTCGGACGCCTCGTTCATGACCGGAGCGGCGGTCACGGTAGACGGCGGCATCGCGGCCGGCCGGATGGGCCACATCCACGCACGCTGAGGCGGGCGCCGCCATGCCGCGTTGGCTGCCCGGCCTGATGTGGGTCTTGCTCGGTCTGAGCTGTCCCGCGCTCGGCCTCGGCTACCAGGAAATTCCGGTTCTCGACGGCGGGACAATCCGGGGTCGGATCGTTCTCAACGGTCCCATCCCTGCGCCGGGCGTCCTGCCGGTCCACAAGAACCGGGCGGTGTGCGGCAGCCAGGTGGCCGATCAGAGCCTGATCGTCAGCCCCAACCGGGGCGTCAAAAATGCGGCGATCATTGTCGAAGGCATCACGACCGGCAAGGCCGCTGAGCGCGGTCTGGCCGTCCTGGACAACAAGGCCTGTGCCTTCGTGCCTCGGGTCCAGACCCTGGTGGTCGGGCAGACGCTGGAGTTGCGCAACAGCGACCCCATTCTGCACGACGCCCACGCCCACCTGCCGTCTTACGAAACCCTATTTAACCTGGGCCTGCCCCACTGGCGTCGGGTGCGTCACACCCTGCGGGACACCGGACGCATCAGCATCGACTGTAACGTTCTGCACACCTGGATGCGGGCCTATCTTATTGTGACAGACCATCCCTACGCCGCGACCAGCGATGCCGAGGGGCGCTTCAGCATTGGGCAGGTGCCGGCCGGCGGCTACACGCTCCGGGTGTGGCACGAACGCCTGGGAGAGCTGAGCCGCCGGGTCATGGTCGGAGCACGAGGCGAGCTCGTGCTCCGTCTGGCCTACGAACACGCGGAATGACGGCGTTCAGCTGAACAGCACGTCTTTGGCGTACAGGGTATCCACGTATTCCCGGACCGCCTGGATCTTGCTGTCCTTCACATCGAAGCGCACGTGGTAGTAGTTCTCGTAGGCTTTGCCCTTGGCGGTTTTGCCCCGGGCGATCCACTCCACCGCCACGGCGTTGTCTTCGGCGATAGCGCTCTGGACCTGGATCGACACGCTGTTCGGCTCAAAGTAGGGCAGCGCCTGCCCAAAGAAGCCTTCGAGTATCTCCTGCTTGCCGGTGTAGGTGCCCGAAACGGGCAGTGAGCCGGGCAGCCACCACGTCGCATCGTCGGCAAAGGCCGCGGTCACGCCGTCAAGATTGCCGTGCGACAAATCCTCAATAAAACCCAGGACGATTTTTTTGCTCTCGTCAGCACTCATGGGACACCTCCTTTGTCCACCCTTTGTACCTCACCCGTCGCCGAAATCACAAGCCGCCCGCTTTGCGCTCGACCCGGAGGCGCAGGCTTGACCGCGCCTGGCTTGTGGGGCATAGCCAAGCCAGGGGACACGCGCAAAAAGGAGGCAGCGTATGGATCTGAGCGGAAAAACAGCCCTGGTGACGGGTTCGAGTTCGGGCATTGGACGGGGGATCGCCCTGGCCTTTGCTCAACACGGCGCCAACGTCGTTATCACCGGTCGCAACCAGGAACGCATTGCCCAGGTCGTGCGCGAGGCCGAGGCCAGCGGGGGCAGAGCCGTGGGGCTCAGCGCCGATGTCGCCAGCTTCGGCGAGGTGCAGGCTATGGTCGAGCAGGCCCGGGCCGCGCTCGGTCCGATCGACATTCTGGTCAATAACGCCGGGGTGTTTGCCACCCGCCCGCTGCACGACATGACCGAGACCGAGTGGGACGACATGCTGGCCGTCGACCTCAAGAGCGTCTTCAACTGCACGCGGGCCGTGATTGACGACATGCGCGCCAGCGGCTGGGGACGCATCGTCTGTATTACGGGCCTGGTGGGCAATGTCGGCTATGCCAACACCGCCCATGTGGCTGCGGCCAAAGCCGGGGTGCACGGCTTTGTGCGTGCCCTGGCGCGCGAGGTCATTGACGCGGGCATTACGGTCAATGCGATTACGCCGGGTCTGATCGACACGCCCATCCTGGCCGGCATCAGCGAGGCTCAGATGGCGGTCTTTACCCAGGAAATTCCGGCCGGTCGGATTGGTACGGTCGAAGAGATCGCGGCCGCAACCGTGTATTTCAGCTCAGACGCCGCAGCCTATACCACCGGCCAGATCCTGAATATCAGCGGCGGCGGAGTGATATAAACAATGATGAATGCTGAACGCTGAATGATGAATGCTGAAAGGAGGCGGCTATGGCTCGTATCGGGGTAGCGTTCGCCGGCGGTATGTCACCGCCAGAGATTGTCGAGTGCGTCAGGCTGGCCGAGGAGCTGGGCTATGAGTCGGCCTGGGTCGCTGAGGGGCACGGCGGGGATCAGTTTGCGATCCTGTCGGCGTGTGCCGTACAGACCGAGCGGATTCTGCTCGGCACCAGCATCAGCAGCATTTTTGTCCGCAGCGTGCCAACGATTGCCATGGCTGCGGCCAGCGTCGATCACCTGTCCGGGGGACGCCTGATCCTGGGCCTGGGCTCCAGCCACAAGGTCCAGGTCGAACCGGAGCACGGCGTCGTCTATCGCAAACCCGTCCAGCGCATGCGCGAGAGCGTGGAGATCATCCGTACCCTGCTGCGCGACGGACAGGTGTCGTACCAGGGCCAGGAGATCAGCATCGCCAGCTTTGACCTGTGGTTTGAGCCGCTGCGGCGCGAGATCCCGATCTATCTGTCAGCCGTTTTTCCGCAAATGCTGGAGACCTGCGGCGAAATTGCGCAGGGCACAATCCTGGTCTGGAGTACCCTGGAGTCCGGCCGCCAGTCTGCCGAACACGTGGCCGTCGGTGCCCGTCGGGCGGGGCGCGATCCGGCCGAGGTTGATATTGTGTCGCTGCTGCCGTGCAGTGTGGCCGAGGACCGGCGGGAAGCGATTGATCGGGTCCGGCCGGCGGCCGCCTTCTACGCCGGGTTTTTCCCGCGTTACAACCGGCTGATGGCCGAGAGCGGTTTTGCCGAAGCGGCCGCCGCCATCCGTCAGGCCTGGCTTGAGGGCGACCGCGAGGGTGCGACGCGGCTCGTCCCGGACGACATGGTCCAGGCCCTGAGCCTTGCCGGCCCGGCGGCGGACAGCCGGGGGCGGCTTGAGGCGTACCGGGAGTCGGGCATTCAGCTGCCGGTCATTTTTCCGGTTGGCGGCGGGTCGGACGGCAAGGCGAGAGTCATGGAGGCGATTCGGGCCTGCGCGCCATAAAGCCCTTCCCCCCGGCAGAAAGCCCAAGGCCGCTCAGTACGTCCCCTTGGGCAGCTTGCTGTGGTCCCAACTCGAGGTTTTGACCGGGACGATCTTGAGAATTGCCCGTTTTTTGGCCCGCTCTTTGAGGACCGCGCTATCTGGAGCGGCAGGCTCTGCCCCCTCAAAACGTCGAATCTCACGCATCACGTTCCAGACCTCTTCGGGCTCATCAATGACTTCGCAGTCGCCGCGTATCATAATACCCTTGAGTTTGTCATACCCAGTGCCAGACTCAATCATGACCGTGACCTTGGGATTGCGGCGGGCATTCACCACCTTTTGGGCCTTCCTGAAGGAGGTCATGTAGATGCAGCCGTCTTTGACCATATAGGCCATGGCAACGGCGTGGGGATAGCCGTTTTTGTCGATGGTACACAACGTCATGGTCCTCGCTTCAGCGAGGTAGGCTTCTTGTTCTTCCGGGGTGAGTTGGATCTGGCTCTGTCTGTTCATCGCTGTCCTCTCTACTGGGCAAACCAGCCGCCGTCGATCACCAGTTCCGCGCCGGTGGTATAGGCCGCCTCATCCGAACACAGATAGAGCGAGCCGTAGGCGATCTCCTCCGGCCTGCCCAGGCGTCCCATCGGCGTTGCAGCTTTGATCTGCTCGTTCTGCTCTGGAGTGAGACCGCTGAGAATCGGCGTATCGATCTGGCCCGGATGAATCGAGTTGACCCGGATGCCTTCTTTGACGTACTCCAGGGCGGCCGACTTGGTCATCAGCCGCACGGCGCCCTTGGTAGCGTGGTAGGTGATGGAGCCCGGACTGCCGATTAGGCCGTACAGAGAGGAAATATTGACAATCGCCCCGCCGCCCGCCTCGCGCATGGCCGGAACCGCCGCCTTCATGCCCAGCCACACCCCGGTCTGGTTGACCGAAATCATGGTATTCCAGCCCTCGAGCGTTTCCTCTTCCGTACCCCGCGGCCAGTAGATGCCGGCGTTGTTGATCAGCGTGGTCAGCTTGCCAAAACGTGACACCGCCTCCCCGACGGCGCGCTCCCAGTCCGCCTGCCGGGCCACATCCAGCTGGACGAAGACCGCCTCGCCGCCGTTTGCGTTGACCGCCTCGACCACCGCTCGGCCCTTGTCCTCCTGAAGGTCGCCGGCCACCAGCTTGGCCCCTTCAGCGGCAAAAATCCGCGCGTGAGCCGCGCCGATACCGCTCGCTCCGCCCGACACCAGGGCCACTTTTCCGTCCAGCCGTCCTGCCATAGTTGCCTCCTGCGTTTTCCCGTATCAGTATCCCAGGCGGTCTGGACGCGCAAGGAATTGCGCCGAATAGGAAACGTGATATCTGTTTGACGTGAAATGGTCATCACGTTTTTTATACTCAGCCAGATGGTAAGGACGCGTAGACGGAGGAAGCCTCATGGATTTCCAGCTCAGTGAAGAACACGAAGAGATTCGACAACAGGTGCGTGCCCTGTGCTCCCGCTTTCCAGACGAATACTGGCGCGAGCGGGACGAGACGGGCGAGTTTCCGTGGGACTTTTATCAGGCGATTGCCGACGGGGGATGGCTCGGGGTGACGATTCCGCCCGAATACGGGGGCAGCGGTCTGGGCATTACCGAAGCCGCCATCGTCATGCAGACGGTCGCCGAGTGCGGGGGCGGGACGCAGGCCTGCTCGGCCATTCATCTGGGTATTTTCGGTCTGGAACCGCTCATCAAATACGGCACCGAGGAGGCCAGGCAGAAATACCTGCCGCCCATCCTGAGCGGCGAGCTGCACGTGTCGTTCGCCGTCACCGAACCGGACGCCGGCACCAATACGACCCAGATCTCAACCTTCGCCAAACGCGACGGCGACGACTACGTGGTCAACGGCCAGAAGGTCTTTATCACCAAGGCGCGCGAATCCAAAAAGATGCTGCTGCTAACGCGCACGACGCCCTACGAAGAGGCCGCCAAAAAAACCCTGGGCATGAGCCTGTTTTTTGCCGACCTCGACCCCCAGGCGGTCGAGGTCAACGAGCTGCATAAGTGCGGCCGCAAAGCCGTCGATACCAACACGCTGTTCATCGACAACCTGCGCGTGGCCAGGCAGGACCTGATCGGCGAAGAGGGCCGGGGCTTCTACTACATCCTGGACGGCATCAACCCGGAGCGGATTCTGGTCGCCGCCGAGTGTGTCGGCATGGGCCGCCGGGCGATCCAGAAGAGCGTCCAGTACGCCAAGGAGCGGGTCGTGTTCGGCCGGCCGATCGGCATGAACCAGGGCATTCAGTTTCCCCTGGCCGAATCCTTCGCCAAGCTGGAGACCGCCGACCTGATGGTCCAGAAGGCGGCCTGGTTGTACGACCACGGCCAGCCGTGCGGCAAAGAGTCCAACATCGCCAAATACATGGCGGCCGAGGCCGCGTGTGAGGCGGCCGACCGCGCCATGCAGGCGCACGGCGGCTACGGCTACATCAAGGAGTACGATGTCGAGCGCTATTGGCGCGAGGCGCGGCTATTCCGCATCGCGCCGATCTCCCAGGAAATGGTCCTCAACTACGTTGGCGAGCACGTCCTGGGCTTGCCCAAGTCGTACTAGGTTCGGGCCGGAGGCGGTATGAAAATCGGTTACATGCCCGACACCCACGGCGGCCCCTACGAACAGCCGGAGCCGTCCCCCGAGGCGGCCGCAGCCTTCTGCGATCAGCTGTTGCGCGAGGGCATCGAGGCCGAACGGGCCGGCTTTGACGGCATCTTCCTGCCCGAGCGTCACCACCGGACGGAAACCATGTTCCCGCCCCCGCTGATCATGCTGGCCGGCTATGCCACCCGCACCGAGCGGGTCGATCTGGGTGCCTTTGTGCTCCAGCCGCCGTACTATAACCCGCTGCATCTGGCCGAGGACGTGGCCATGATCGACCTGATGTCCAAAGGCCGGGTCGTGCTGGGGGTCGGCCTGGGCTATCACCCGGACTATTTTCGGCTGTTCAACGCTCCGTATCAGCAGCGCTTCTCCCGCTTTGAGGAAAGCCTGGACATCCTGCGCCAGGCCTGGACGAGCCACCAGCCGTTCTCCTATCACGGCAAGCGCTTTCAGTTCGACAACATCATGCTGACCCCCAAACCCTACCAGCCGGGCGGACCACCGCTGTGGATTGGGGCGGCCTATCCGGAAGCCATCAAGCGAGCCGGACGGCTGGGCGACGGCTGGGGCATCCTGCCCTTCTGGGAGCCGGTGGCCAAGCTCCGGGAACAGGCCCAGCTGTACCGCGAGAGCGCCGCTGCCCACCAGCGTCAGCCCAAGGTGGTGTTGATGCGCGACGGTTGGGTCGCGCCCAGCCGCCAGGAGGCCGAAGCCGTGTTTGGTCCGTTGTGGGTCCAGGAGATGCTGTTTTACTATCGCTGGAACCTGCTCTCGCCAAACGACGAGTTTCAGTCGGAGGCGGACTTCACGATTGACAAGCTGAGGAAATACCTGGTCATGGGCTCGCCCCAGGAGTGTATTGAGCAGATTGAGATGTGGACCGAGGTGGTCGGGGCCGATTATTTGATCATGCGCTTTCGTCTGCCCCTGGGACCCAGCCCGGAACGGGTACTGGAGTGCATCCGGCAGTTCGGGGCCGAGGTCATCCCGCATTTCAAGCCGTAGCATCCGTATCCGGGGAAGTGCCATGCCCACACCTGACGCCCCGCTCATTTTGGCCTCGGCCTCACCGCGCCGGCGTGAGCTGCTGCACAATGCCGGGCTCCGGTTTCGGGTCATTCCCAGCCAGACCGAGGAAGAGGTCCGGCCGGGCGAAGCCCCGCACAACTATGTCCGGCGGACGGCCCGGGACAAGGCCCGGGCGGTTGCCCGTGACCACCCGGCGGCCTGGATTCTGGCCGCCGATACCATCGTTGAGATTGACAGCCAGATCCTGGGCAAGCCGCGCGACGAGGCCGACGGCAGGCGGATGCTGGGGCTGCTGTCGGGACGCCAACACCGGGTGATGACCGCCTTTGTCGTCCTGGGCGCCGAGCACCGGGTGGAGCGCCTGGTGACCAGCACAGTCTGCTTCAAACCTCTGTCCGAGGCTCAGATCGGCGCCTACCTGGCCAGCGGTGAACCGGCGGACAAAGCCGGGGCGTATGCGATCCAGGGCCAGGGGCGGGCGCTCGTGGCCGACATGCAGGGTTCATACACGAATGTAGTTGGCCTGCCCATGGATGAGGTCCTGGCCTGCCTCCAGGCTCTGGGTATCCAGACTCCCCCGGCCGACCCCGTGGGCAAAGCCTCATGACGGACGTAGCTGACATTGATATCGCGGCAAACTATGCCCGGGTGTCTGAGCAGGTCGCCCAGGCCGCGCTGCGCTGCGGTCGCCGACCGGAAGAGATCACGATTGTATGCGCCGCCAAGACCAAAGGAGCGCCAGCGGTCCGGGCGGCGCTGGCTGCGGGCGCGACAACCATAGGCGAGAATTACGTTCAGGAGGCGCAGGCCAAGCGGGCTGCCATCGCGGCTGCGGGCGAGTGGCATCTGATCGGTCACCTGCAGCGCAACAAGGCCAAGACTGCGGTATCGCTGTTCAGCCTCATCCACTCGCTCGACAGCATCGGCCTGGCCCGCGAACTGGACCGCCAGGCGAAAAAACAGGGCCTGACTGTGCGCAGCCTGGTCGAGGTCAGGCTGGGCGGCGAGGCCACCAAGACGGGCCTGGCCGCGGACGACCTCGGTCCCCTGCTGGAGACGGTGCAGACCCTGCCGCACCTGCGGGTTGAGGGCTTGATGACGATTCCGCCGCCGAGCCAGCCCGCGCGTCACTATTTTCGCCGGCTGGCCCGTTTGCGGCACGAGTACGAGGCCATGCAGGCTGCCAATATCAGCCTGCGTGAACTCTCGATGGGCATGACCAACGATTATGCGCCGGCCATTGAAGAAGGCGCGACCCTGGTGCGGATAGGCCGAGCGATATTTGGCCGGCGTCGGCCGTAGAATGGGGCAGCAGACATGAAACACATCGGATTTATCGGGGCGGGCAATATGGCCGGGGCGCTGATCAAGGGCCTACTTGAGGCAAAGCTCTACGCAGCCGAGGACATGGCGGTCAGCGACGCCCTGCCGGCCCAGCTGCGCAAGGTCAAACGTCAATATGGCGTAGAGGGCATGCGGGACAACACCCGGCTGGCGCAAACCGCCCAAACCGTGGTGCTGTCCGTCAAACCCCAGATTCTGGATCAGGTCCTGGCCGAAATCCGACCCGTGGTCACCAGAAAACAGCTGTTCATCTCCATTGCCGCCGGGGTTCCCCTGGCCCGCCTGGAAAGCGGCCTCGGAGACCGCGCCCGGGTCATTCGGGTCATGCCCAATACCCCGGCCCTGCTGGCAAAAGGCATGGCGGTGGTGACT
>JAAXHF010000542.1 GCA_012271025.1 Deltaproteobacteria bacterium
AATTCTCTTTTCGAGGAGGACGCTCCTGGCGCAGAAATCCCCCTGCGCTTCGCGCTTCCCCCTTTGACAAAGGGGGATTGAGGGGGATTTTCCGGCGTATGGCGTGTCCCCGGCGCGGGCCACTGGGGATGAGACAGGCAAGCATTTTCAAACTGAGACACTACCATCGGCGTGGGGTTCGTTGTCCTGCGGCGCCGGGTCAGTCCAGCAGCTTCATCAAGGTGACGGTCAGACCGACAATGCCGGCGGCCATGACCCACAATTGGCGGTACAGCCGGGCTTCCAGACCGCTCATGTCAGCTCTAACGGCGGCAATGTCGGCCTTCAACTCGGCTTTGACTTCCGCCAGGTCTTCCTTGGTGGCGAGGCGGTCGGCCAGCGGTATTGCGCCCGCAGCAGCCTTGGCTTTGGCCTCGGACGCCCCGGCTTCAATCAGGGCATCGTAGACTTCGGATACGATCAGGCTCATCGTCCTGCCTCTCATCAAGGGGCTGGGAGCCGTTCAAGAATAGCCAGGCTCAGCCGTTCCCCACGGGCTGCCGTCTCTTCAATACGGGCGAGGGCTTCATTGGTCTTTCGCAGTTGAATATTCACAATGATCCCGCCGCCGGCGAAGACGAACAGAATCGCAAGTGTATTGATCCAGATCAGGATGTCCATCCCGTGTTCTCCCGTGAAGACGCCATGCACGACTCGCTGTCTATCCTCCCATATTTTGCTGGGAAAAAGGAAGGGGAACACTGGGGAGTGTTGCATCGTCCTGCGGCGCCGGCTCAGTCCAGCAGCTTCATCAAGGTGACGGTCAGGCCGACAATGCCCGCAGCCATGACCCACAGCTGGCGGTACAGCCGGGCTTCCAAGCCGCTGATGTCGGCCTTGAGTTCGGCTTTGACTTCGGCCAGCTCGGTGCGGACGGTGGCAATGTCGGTCTTCAACTCGGCCTTGACTTCGGCAATCTCGGTGCGGACTTCAGCAATCTCGGTGCGGACTTCAGCAATCTCGGTGCGGACTTCAGCAATCTCGGTGCGGACGCCGGCGATGTCATCCTTGGTGGCCAAGTGCTCGGCCGGCGGAATCGCTCCTGCGGCAGCCTTGGCTTTGGCCTCGGATGCCCCGGCTTCAATCAGGGCATCGTAGACTTCGGATACGATCAGGCTCATCGTCCTGTCTCTCCTCACTAACCACTAACCACTAGCCACTAATACCCCCGCAGCCGCGCCCAGCGCTCACGGTGCCAGGCCGCGTCTCCAAAGGTCATCTCGGCCACCCGAGCCCGCTTGATGTAAAACCCGGCCTCATGCTCATCCGTCATGCCGATCCCGCCGTGCATCTGCACGCCCTCGTTGGCGGCCAGCACAAAGGTATCTGAACAGCGCGCCTTGGCCAGGCAGATGAGCGTTTCGGCCTCAGCCTCACCCGCGTCAATCGCCCGGGCCGCAGCCATGACCGTGGAGCGGGCCAGCTCAATATCCATGAACAGCCGCGCCGCCCGGTGCTTGAGCGCCTGAAAGCTGCCGATCACCGCCCCGAACTGGGTCCGGGTCTTCAAGTATTCCAGAGTGTTGTCGAAAATCTGGGTCATGCCACCGAGCATTTCCGCGCATAAGCCAACGGTCGCCCGATCAACGACCCGAGAAAGAATTTGGGACCCCGCTCCCACAGCACCAATCACACTTTCCGTCCCAATTTTTACGCCGTCCAACTCCAGCAGAGCCACAGCCCGACAGTCAACACGCGACTGGGGCACGATGCTGACGCCGGGGGCGTCTTTGGGCACCACAAACAGGCTGATGCCGTCGGGGTCGGCCTCGGCTCCGGCAGTGCGGGCCGAGACGATCAGCGCGTCCGCAGCGTAGCCGTCCAGGACCTGGATCTTCTGGCCCGTAATGCGCCACGCCCCGTCCTCGGCCGTGGCCGTGGTGCCGACCCGGTTGAGGTCGTAGCGGCTGCGCGCCTCCTGATAGGCCAGGCTCAGGATGGTGTCGCCGGCGGCAACGCCCGGCAGCCAGGCCCGTTTTTGCTCCGGGCTGCCGGCCTCGACCAGCAGCTGGCCGGCCAACAGCACGGTTGACAGAAACGGCTCGGGGGCGAGGTTACGGCCCAGGGCCTCCATGACCACGGCAAAATCGGCCAGGCCCATGCCGGCCCCGCCGTACTCCTCGGGAATCAGAATGCCGACCCAGCCGAGCTGGGCCATGTCCTGCCACATGGAGCGCGAAAAGCCGACCGGGTCGCCGGCGTCGCGCAACTCCCGTACACGCGAGACCGGCGAGTTGGCCCGCACGTAGTCCAAGGCGGTTTGGGCCAGCAGTTGCTGGTCTTCGGTCAGAACGAGTTGAGCCACAATACTCTCTCCTGCGTTGTCTCCTGTCTTGGTGCCCTCATCAAAATCCCCCCTAACTCCCCTTACTAAGAAAGGGGTGGACTCGGTCTCGAATGACCGGCTCGGGCCGCTCACGCGCTACGGCGCAACAGCGCGGCCAACGCCTCTCGCTGTTCCTGACTGCTCCGCAACAGCTCGGCCGTCTCGGCCTGCTGTCGCTCTCGGTGCTCCTGACTGCTCCGCAACAGTTCGGCCGTCTCGGCCCGCTGCCGCTCTCGGTGCTCCCGATTGTCCCGCAGTAGCTCGGCCATCTCTTCCCGCTGCTCCCGACTGCTCCGCAATAGCTCGGCCATCTCTGCCTGCTGCTCCGCCCGTTGCTCCCGACTGCTCCGCAATAGCTCGGCCATCTCTTCCTGCTGCTCCGCCCGCTGCTCCCGGCTGCTCCGCAACAGCTCGGCCAACACTTCCTCCTGCTGGTCAAGCTGCCGGTTGCGCTCAGCCGAGGCCACGCCCATCCGCTGTAAGCCCCAGGCGATCAGGAGCAGTTGGCCGACGCCAATACCGACCTGCGCCCACATGGCAACTATTTCCTGGTCCACACGTTCCTCCTCCCCCCCTTCAACAAAGGGGGGTCAGGGGGGATTTTCTAGTCCGGCAGCCCCAGCACCCGCTTGGCGAT
>JAAXHF010000141.1 GCA_012271025.1 Deltaproteobacteria bacterium
TACAGCCTAACGTAAAACGCTCTAAGTCTTTGATTTTCCGAGTGCTCAAAAGCCCGAAGGGGCTGAATTCAGCCAGTACCGGTGGGCGCTGTAATTTGCATCAGACGTTGGCAAAGGGGGAAGCGCGAAGCGCAGAGGGATTTCTGCGCCGGGAGCGTCCTCCGCGAAAAGAGAATTGCAAAGGGATACACCACCAGCAGGAGATCAGCGATAGCTGCCGGATCATTCGTCGGCGTCATTTCCCCAGGCCGCGCTATGTTGGGCAAGGCCAATCTGAACATTCTTCGGACAAACTGCCCTTTCACCCGCGATTCATTCAGTTGGGCCTCGCCCCTCTCGTCCCGTAAGTCCCTGATTTTCCTGCACTGCTGAACGGCCGTTCAGTCTGCTACGTCTCATAACGGCCAATGTGTCAACTTTCATCCTGGGTGGTGAGAGTCTTTATTTTTTACCGAGCACAATCCCCTTGTCCTCGGCAACTATTATAAGTGCCATGAGGCTGCCATTTGGCAGCGTCCCATCATCGTGCCCCAAATCCTCTCGTATGGCTCTTAGTATCTTTTCCATTTGTTGGAACATTTCCTCATTGGATGGACTGCGACCTGATTGCAGCTCAAATTCGTTCCACGCTGTAATAGCCTTTGGCCCGCCCCAAATTATGAGCGCTTTTTTGAAGCGCAGCATCTTTTCAAGCATATTCTTGTTGGACAATTTTTGATTATTTTTTGTCGCCATTAGGATATCAAAAATTAAGTCCATTACCTCGGTGTAGCCTGCGCGTTTATCGGCAAAAAGTCTGGCGTCAATCTCTCGTTTCTTTGTGTAGTAGTGAGCGGCTAGAGCTGCAATGATCACGGGAGGAAATCCGATGAGAGCTGCAATGACGCTGGTATCCGCTTTGCTGATGTTGGCTATGAACACCCATACCAGCCAGCCAAAAAAAGCTACTATTGAGAGCAACAATAAGATTGCCAACCCTTGGATAAATTTGTTCATATGGCGGTTTCCTTCTAATGGTCCTTAGGTCAATTCAAGCGCTCACCCCATCGCCAAGTCGCTACGTCCATAAGGGGTGTTGTGTCAACTTCAGTCCAGCCACTGGCCGCGCCGCTGGCATCACGGATCAATGGGTGAGCGGGGGCAAACCCACGGGGGCAGCAGGCCCACCGCGAGGCCGGCCTGCACCTCCTGGGCGTCCTTGTCCAGCTCGGCCGCAAAGTGGGCCAGCAGCCGGACGATCTCCCCGGGGGGATCGGCTTCCTCAGCCACCGTGTCACGGTTGGGCTGGCGCGGTGCGCTCGATCAGGGTCCGTAAGGCGTCGCCCTGCTGGCGCAGGGCTTCGAGCGTTTCTACGTGCTGCTCGCGGCTAGCGGTGACTTGGAGGCGGAAGGCTTCCATCGTTTCCTCGTGGCGCTCGACATGGTGCTGTTCGCGCCGCTCGCCCATGCGGATCAGGTAGCGAATGTCCCAGCCCACCACCCCGGCTTGGATCACGCCGATCAAGAGCGCTACGGCCGCTTGGGTAATGCCGATCCAGAACACAATGTCGTTGCCGCTTTGTCGGGCGACCAGGCTGGCCTGCTGGATTTCCAGGCTGGCGCGTTGGATCTCCAGGCTGGCTTGCTGAATTTCCAGGCCGGCTTGCTGAATCTCCAGGCTCGTTTGCTCAACCAGGCTCAGCCGCCCGGCCGCAAACATCGGTTCCATCGTCGTTTCCTTGTCAGCGGCCTTAATTTTTATCCAGGACAGTTTCGCGGCCGAGGCAAAGAACCGCCCGTCAGCCGAACACACCGCCGGCTCGGAGGTCGGCGATCTGGGCCGCCGACAGCCCGATCTCGGTCAGGACCTGCTCGGTATGCTCGCCGAGCATTGGCGCGGGCAAACGCAACTCGGCCGGGGTTTCGGCAAATCGGGCTGCCGGGCGGGTCATGCGCGTACGGCCGACGTGCGGATGCTCGGACTCGACGATCAGCCGGTTGGCCACGATCTGCTCGTTGGTCAGCATGTCGTGGCGACTCAGGGCCGGCGCGCACGGCACCTGCTCGGCATCGAGCCGGGCCAGCCACTCGGCGCTGGTACGAGTCTTCATGACCTCGGCCGTCATTTCGAGCCGGGCGTCGGCGTGTTTCATCCGCCCGGCGGGTGTGCGAAACCGCTCGTCCTCAAGCCACTCCGGTTTGTCCAGGGCCCGGACCATGCCGGCCCACTCCTTGTCCGACATCGCCCCGGCGGTGATATAGCCGTCGGCCGTCTCGAAGATCAGGTCACGGGTGTCGGGCGGCCGCGACACGGCCTTGCCGTCACGCACAAAGGTGTGGGAGGCCATGCCCTCCGGCCACAGGAACGACACCACCGCATCCAGCATCGCCAGGCGCACGTGCTGGCCCGTACCCGTCCGCTCGCGGGCCAGCAGCGCGGCGGTCATGGCCTGGGCTGCGGTCAGGGCCGTCACCTTGTCCGGAATGACCAGACGCATCATCTTGGGCCGTCCGGTCACGGGATCGCGCTGGATATCGGTCAGGCCGGACAGAGCCTGAATCACCGGATCGTAGACCCGCTTATGCGTATACGGACCGACCTCGCCAAAGCCGCTGATCGAGACATAGATCAGCTCGGGCTTGACCTGACGCAGGGCCGGCTCGTCAATGCCCAGGCGCTCGACCGCGCCGGGCCGAAAGTTCTGGACAAAGACATCCGACTCGGCCACCAGCTGTTTGAGCAGCCCGACCCCCCGCTCGCACTTCAGGTCAAGGGCGACCGAGCGTTTGTTGCGGTTAATCATGCTGAAGGTCGGCGAGATGCCTGTGGTGCTGAAGGCCCGAGTCAGGTCTCCGGCGTCTGGCGGCTCAACCTTAATCACGTCGGCCCCCTGATCGCCCAGAATCATGGTCGACATCGGGCCAGACAGCATCTGTGTCACATCAATCACACGGTAGCCGGCAAGCGGTCCAGGCATAAGCGCGTCTCCTTTGGCGCCTATCCTAGCGAAGGCCGGGACCGAGGGGAACAGGCACACCCCACCTCTTGGCCGGGGCTCTTCAAAAGTCCGCCCAGGTATGCTTTTGATCGGAGAGCCCGAACCGAAAGGAGGGAGACGATGACGCCTCCACAACTGCCGAGCCTGCCCATGTCCGGCGCGATTGACGCCGACGGCCATATTCTTGAAGCCCCGGATCTGTGGGAAACATATCTGGAAGCCCAGTACCGCGACCGGGCCGTCCGCATCCGCAAGGACGACGACGGCCTCGAATACCTCGAAGTCAACGGCCGGCCGTGCAAAATGGTCCGACGCGGGGCTCCCTCCAGCCTGGGCGTGATGGACCAGCTGGGCGGCTTCAGGTTTGAGCGCGAACCGACCGGCAGCGGCTATGTTGACAACGCCTCGTTCGGCTCGATGGACCCCACCGAGCGCCTCCAGCGCCTGGACATCGAGAACATCGAGCGCGCCTTTCTGTACCCGACCCTGGGCCTGCTGTGGGAGCCCGAGTGCGAGGATCTCGAACTGTCGATGGCCTACGCCCGGGCCTACAACCGCTGGATCGTCGATTTCTGTTCCGATTCGGGCGGCCGCCTGATCCCGATTGCCCATATTCCGTTCGGCCTACCAGAGTTGGCCGAGGCCGAGCTGCGCCGGGCGGCCACAGACGGCGCCAAGGGCTTTTTCGCCCCGCCGTTTATCTGGAGCCGCAAGGCGCACGGCCATCCCGACCACCACCGCATCTTTGCCGCCGCCCAGGAGCTGGGCCTGCCGTTCGGGATTCATCCGTCGTTTGAGCCGCACTGGGCCGCCCCGACCCGCTTCGGCAAGATGACCGGCAGAGACACGGCCTTCTTTCAGAACGTCGCCCTGGGTAACGTCATCCGCGAGGGCTTTACCACCCTGTTTCAGTACGGCGTGTTCGACCTGTTTCCCGAACTCAAGGTGATTGTCCTGGAGGTCGGCGCGGGCTGGGCCGGCTACTGGATCGAGCGCATGGACGCCGCCTACGGATCACCGCTGGGCCAGAGCGTGCCGCTCAAACACAAGCCCAGCGACTATTTTCGGCGTCAGTGCTGGATTTCGGGCGACCCCGACGAGCGCTCGGTGGCCGGGGTGATCCCCTTTGTCGGCGAGGACCGGTTTTTCTGGGCCAGCGACTTCCCCCACTCCGACCACCCGCCCGAGTACATCCCCAACCTGATCGAACTCGTCTCTCTGCTGCCGGACTCCGCCCGGCCCGGCCTGCTGGGCCAGAACGTCCTGGACTGCTACGGCCTGAGCTGAGTTGGGACATGGCCGGGGTTCGGGGGACGCATGACCACCAATCTATACGCGGCTGCGGTTCAACAGTTCGACAAAGCCGCCCGCTATCTCGATATTGACCCCGGCCTCGCCGCCTATCTGCGCCTGCCGAAACGGGAGCTGACGGTCAACTTCCCGGTCGAGATGGACGACGGGTCGGTGCGGGTGTTTACCGGTTATCGGGTGCATCACAGCGCCGCCCTGGGGCCGACCAAGGGCGGACTGCGCTACCACCCGTCGGTCAGCCTGGACGATACCCGCGCCCTGGCCATGTGGATGACCTGGAAGTGCGCGGTTCTGGGCATCCCCTACGGCGGGGCAAAGGGCGGGGTGGTGTGTGCGCCGCACGAGCTGTCGGTTCGAGAACTCGAAAACCTCACCCGCCGCTATGCGACCGAAATCAGCGTGCTGATGAACCCCCAGGGCGATATCCCGGCCCCGGATGTCGGGACCGGCGAGCGGGAAATGGCCTGGATCATGGACACCTATTCCATGCACCACGGCTATTCGGTCCCGGCCGTGGTGACCGGCAAACCCCTGGCCATCGGCGGCTCGCTGGGTCGGCGCGAAGCCACCGGTCGGGGGGTCATGCTGACCACCCTGGAGGTCCTCAAACGCAAGAGAATTGCGATCAAGGGCGCCCGGATCGCGGTCCAAGGGTTTGGCAAGGTCGGGGCGCCGGCCGCGTATCTGACCCAGGAACGTGGGGCCAGGATCATTGCCGTCAGCGACGCCCAGGGCGGCGTGTATCATCCCGGCGGGCTGGCCTGCCGTGAGTTGGTACGCCATGCGGACCAGCACGGCACAGTCAGCGGCTACCCCGGGGCAGAGCCGATCAGCAATGCCGACCTGCTCCAGCTGGAATGTGACGTGCTGATGCTGTGCGCCCTGGAAAATCAGATCACGGCCACCAACGCCCCGGCTGTTCGGGCTCGCATCATTGCCGAAGGCGCCAACGGCCCGCTCACCCCGGAGGCCGATGAATTCCTGATCGAGAAGGGGGTGTTTATTATCCCCGACGTGTTGTGCAACGGCGGTGGGGTGAGCGTGTCGTATTTCGAGTGGGTCCAGGGTCTGCAATCCTTTTTCTGGACCGAAGACGAAATCAACGAACGCCTGCGCCAGATCATGGTCCGCGGCTTTCATCAGGTCTCGCGTCTGGCCCACGAAAAGCGGGTCGATAACCGGACTGCGTCCCAGATTCTGGCCATTGAGCGGGTCGCCGCAGCCATGACCCAACGCGGGATATACCCCTAACCGTGCTTGCCCAGACAGTGGCGCAGCGCGCCCTCCAACTCGGGCTGACGGAAGCTGTAGCCGCTGGCCAGCAGCCGGGCGGGCTCGACTCGGGTACTGGCCAGCAGCAGTGCGTCGGCCATATCGCCGAGGGCCAGACGGGCCACAAAGCCCGGCAGCGGCACAAGCGTCGGACGGCCGAGCACCGTGCCCAGGGTTGTGGTGAAGACCCGGTTGGTCACGGGCTGGGGCGCCACGGCATTGACCGCCCCCCCAAGCCCATCGTGTATCAGGGCGTGATGGATCGCCCCGATCACGTCATCCAGGCCGATCCAGCTCCAGTACTGGTCTCCGCTGCCGATCACTCCGCCGGCTCCCAGCCTGAACGGCAGCAGCATCCTGGCCAGGGCGCCGCCGGCCGGGCTCAGCACCACCCCGATGCGGAGCAGGACGGTGCGGATGCCGGCGTCCCGGGCCGGCTGGCTGGCCGCCTCCCAGGCCTCGCACACCTCGGCCAGAAATCCGCTCCCGGCCGGACTGTCCTCCAACATCAGGTCGGCCCCCCGGTCGCCGTAGAAACCGATGGCCGAGGCACACACCAGGACCTTGGGCGGCCGGGAGAGTTTAGCCAGGGTTTCACTCAGCAGACGGGTTGAGTTGATCCGGCTGTCCCGAATGCGGGCCTTTTGTCGGGCGGTCCAGCGTCCGCTGGCGATGTTCTCGCCAGCCAGATGAACGAATCCGTCCAGCCCCTCCAGGCTGTTCGGTTCCAAGCGCCCGGCTTGGGGATTCCACTCAATCTCCGCAGCGCCGGCCGTGGCCGGCGAACGGACGAGACGGCTCAGGCGGTGTCCTCCGCCAGCCAGAAAAGATACGAGCGCCGATCCGAGCAGTCCGCTGGAGCCGGTCACGGCAATATGCATGGGCGAGCCTCCTCGTGCGGCAGCAGGGAACGTGTTGACCGATGGATGCGGAAGGAGAACACGTTCCCTGCTGGCAGCGTGGGCGACCATATCCTGTCGGGTCACGGTATGTCGATAGGTGAACAGGCGGGAGTCAGGCGCTCGAAAGCCCCCGGACGCGCGTGCCAGGCAAAGACCTCCTCGGCCGAGGCCGGAATGCGGGACCTGTGGATGAAAATCGACATAGCCTACTGAGAGCGCGCCTGGCGTGCTACGCCCTGAGCGGACGGGGCGTAGCCGGTCAGCTCAACATAGCCGTGGCCGTGCAGGGGTCGGCCGTCGGCCTGTCCCCGGACCGCCACCGCCCCCTCCCAATAGCGGATGGACAGGGGCAGTTCCTGGTCGGCCACATGCGGCCACAGCTCGAACGCGATCCGCTCGGCCGGAATCTGGAACCGCCAGCGGGCGGGATAGCGCCCTCCGCCGCGCGGACTGTCCCAGTAGGCGTCCACCTCGATGCGGACATCGGCCTGTCCCAGCCGCCGGGTCTCGCCGTTGGCCCGCACCAGGGTGCCGCTGCTGAAGCCGTCGGGCTGACCATCGGCTCGCCGCAGCCGAAAAAACATCAGCTCGCTGCCGTCGGACAGCTGGAGCCCAAACCAATCCCAGCCGCGGTACTCCTCGCCCAACACGCTGGTGCTCCACTCGCGGTCCAGCCAGCTCGTGCCGCTGACCTCAAACGTCTCATCGGCGATGCGCAGCGTTCCTCGGGTCGGCATCCGGGTCAGCGAATAGTAGTACGACGCGTTGCCCGCCTCGGGCCCTTTCTGGCTCAGCCCCCGGTCGCCGTGCAGCACCACCGGCTTGGCGCTGTGGAGTTGCAGATCGAGGCCAATCTCGCCCTGCCCGGCCCGCAGACGGACCGGCAGACCAGTCTGAGCCCGGGCCGACCAGTCCTCGACCCACACCGCAAACGGCTGCGCTTGCGCGCCGGCCAGTCCCAGGGCCGCGCGGCTGAAACGCTCGAAGGCGTAGAAGCGCCCGGTTTCCACATCGGTCAGCGCCAGGTGGGCCATATACACCTGGGCCGTGGCCCAGGCAGACTCGCGGGCCGCCACCTGGGGGGCCAGGGCGGACCGAAAAAAGGTCAGTTGGAACCCGAAATGCCGCCCGTCCGCAGTCTGCACGTTGCCGGTGTAATACCACCACTCGGTGCGGTACTCGGGATGCGGCCCGTGGTCACGCGGAAACGACCACACGCGCGGCCTGAGGGCTCGGGCAAAGCCG
This sequence comes from Deltaproteobacteria bacterium, assembly GCA_012271025.1. Next base: position 7,709 of record JAAXHF010000141.1, read on the forward strand.
GTCGTGTCGCCGCCCAGGACCTGGCTCACCGACAGGCTGGCCTGGATCGCCCCGGGCTGATGCGGCCGGCTCAAGACGTACACGCCGCCGAGCAGCACGCCCAGCAGCGCCAGACCGACGGCCACCCAGCCAAGACCCCGAGCCATCGCCCCTCCCCTTCCTCAGTCCAGCCAAGCCAGCTGCCGCAGCCCGGCTTCGAGTCCCAGACCGAGCAGAAAAAGCCCGCCGAATTTCCGGTTGTGCAAAAACGCAAAGGCGACAAACCACAGGGGCCAGATATCGGCCCGGTACTCGGGCGGCATGCGGGCCGGTCGAGGCTGGCGATAGACCCGGATCACCAGCCCGAAGGTCCGGGCCGCCAGCAGCACCAGCAGCAGAACCGGGCTGAAAAACCGGCTGACGACCAGATAGGCCACCAGCGCGTACTGGGCCGCCATCATCCCGATGACCGCGTAACGCGCGGTCCGCTCCCCGATCAGGACCGGCAGGGTGTAGATGCGCTTGGCGCGGTCGGTACTCAGCTTGTCGATGTGTTTGCCGAAGATGACTGTGGTTGCTCCCAGGCCGTAGGGCAAACTCGCCAGCACGACCGACCACGTCCAGCCGCCGGTCAGCACGTAATAGCCCCCAGCGATCATGAGCGGTCCCCACACCACCAGCACAGCCAATTCGCCGAGGCCAAAATACTTGAGCGGATAGCTGTAGAACAGCACAAAGAAGGCGCCGACCGCCAACAGCACCAGGACGCCGCTGCCCCCCACGCCGACCAGATAGCCGCCCGCGCCGGCTGCAATCAGGCCGGTGACCAGCGCGTAGCACAGATTTTCCCGTCGGCTCATCAGCCCGTGCTCAAGCGGCTGCGGGCCGTACTGGCTGCGGAAGGAGTTGTCCGTATCGGCTCCGGTCAGGTGATCGGTCAGATCGTTCAGCAGGTTATTGGTGGCATGGGCCATCAGCAGACCGAGCGTCAGCACCAGCCACAGCTGCCAACTGAACTGTCCGGCCCGGTAGGCCAGCAGACCGGCAATCGCCGCAGACAGCAGGGTGATGATGAGGACGGCCGCTCGGGTGGCGATCAGCCACCGGGCGATCAGGTCCAGGCTGTTCCACTCGTCCTTATCGAGCCGGGGAATGACCCGTACGGCTCTCCACCACATGGCCGGGTTGAGCAGCATGTCTGTCTCCCTGAGGCGTCCTCCTGCACTTATAGCACGAATAAGGACTCGTCGGACGCGGCGCGGCGCCCATGCCCGGGCTCGCGGTTCCACTCAGTAACGCCAGTCTGCGTGAGCGAGCGGCGCCCGGTTGAGTTCGTCCCGATACATGCGCCACTGGGGCAGAAGCCTGTCCATCAGAGCTTGAAACCGATCATTGTGAGCACGCTCAATCAGGTGGACCAGCTCATGCACCACGATGTACTCAAGACAGGAGACCGGTTTCTTCGCCAGCTCAAGATTCAGCCACACACGTTTGGCCTCGATGTTGCATGAACCCCAGCGGGTCTTCATTTTCTTGATCCGCAGGTCATCGACCGTCACGCCAACTTTCGGCTCCCATTTGGCGAGGAGGGGTGGCAACTGGTTGCGTAACTGGCAGCGGTACCACTGATAGAGCACGGCCTCCCGGGTGTCTCGCTTATCGCCCGGACGGGCGCGCAATTCCATGGTCGTGTTGTTCAGCAGACGAAGAGTCGGCCGACCATCGTGCTCCGTCACGTTGAGCCGGTAGCGTCGGCCCTTGAAGTAATGGCTTTCGCCGGTCACGAACTCCCGCCGAGACTGGCGTGCCTGCCGCTCGAACTCAGCCCGGCGGCGGCGAATCCATCCCAGGCGCGAGATCACGGCCAGTCGCACGGCTTCGTCGTCAAGGCGCAGCGGTGCGGCCACCCGCACCCGACCGTTCGGCGGGTACACGCCGACATGAAGATTCTTGATGTCCTTGTGGACGACCTCGACCGCTATCCCACGAATGTCGAGGCAGAAGCTTTTATCTTCAGTAGTCACGCTGCGCCTTGACGATCTCGAAAATCCTGTCCACCAGTGTGTCCTCCCGGAGCACTTTTTTGATGGCGTTGCGGACTTGCTTCTCCTTGAACCTGTTCCCCCGCCAGTCCGCTTTCTTCACGAGACGGATGGCTTCGTCTACGGCCAAGGCGGCAGTTTCAGCCACGGCGCTCTCGGCGACGACATATTGATTCATCAGTTGTTCCAGCCCCTGTACGTCCCGCAAGTTGTCATACAGCGCACGCAGGGCACTGCTGTGAATGGTGAGGGGATAGTGGCCGCTCTCCGGTCGGCTGACCTGCTTCGCCAGCTCAACGATCTTGGCGAGGTATGCCTGGTAGTCCAGCGCCTCCTCTTTGCGCTGGCGGATCAGGGCGTCGAGCAGCTCTGACATCTTCTCGTAGTACCTGGGGTTGACCGCCATCTCGTCGATGATCAGCCGGCGGACGTTGTTTTCAATCGTCTCGGCCATTGCGCCGGGGTTCTGACGCAGTCCGCTCGGCAGCGTCTCAACCGCCGCTGCACCGCGCTCGACAATCAGCTGCACCAGCGTCATATCGTCAAATGTCGAGAGCTGTTCGCTGGGCTCGGCCCGTATATACGTGTCGAGCAGGTGGCGCATGGCCGGCTCGTACATTTTCATGTCGATGTAATCGCCGCTGGCCAGCTTGACCTCCTGGCGCACCTTCTCGTAGTGGTCCACCTCGGCTTTGATCTCCTGCGCCTCGACAGCGGAGTAGCCGGCCTCACGCATCTCGTTGGCCAGGGTGGCGTAGGCGCGCAGGAAGACCGCAGTCAGCTTGTAGAGGGCCACCCGCTTCGGCTCGTTATCTTTGAGCTGCTCGGCATTACCACTCTCGGCGGCGCAGAAGAAGCGCAGATAAGCCGCGGTATCGCGCGGCGGTTCGACTGGCTCGCACAGCGCCTTGACCGCTTCGCGGGCCTCCTCCAAGCGCTCCCTGCCCTGCTGAAGCCGATCCTTCAGCAAGCCCTCTACGTCATCCTTGTCGTAGCCGTCGAAAGCCTCACCGGTGTAGTCCTCAACAGACTGCTCCAACGACCGGAACAAATCCTTATAGTCGATGATATAGCCGTAGTCCTTGTCCTCGCCGTCGAGGCGATTGACCCGGCAGATGGCCTGGAACAGGCCGTGGTCTTGCATCTGCTTGTCGATGTACAGATAGGTCGCCGGCGGCGCGTCAAAGCCGGTCAGCAGCTTATCGACCACGATCAGCAGCTTCATCCGCCCCGGCTCCTTGACAAAGCGCTTCTTCGCTTCCTTCTCGAACTGCTCAGCCTTGCGCATCGCCGTGTCCTCGGGCTCGTTGAAGTGCGCCGCCGGCATCTTTCGGTAGATATCGTACTGGCGCAGCTTCTCGGTAAGCCCCTCACCGCTCTCTTCACCCTTGATGTCAGACGAGGCCGGTCTGTAGGAAGTCACGATGGCGCATTTGCCGGCCAGGTCGGTCTGCTGAAACAGCTCGAAGAAGCGACAGGCCGCATAGATGCTGTCCGAGACCAGCAGCGCGTTACCGTGGCCGCTCTTCAGACGGTCGCGCGTCTCCATATCAAACAGGATATCGGCGACGATCTGCTCCAGCCGGCCCTGCGCACTCAGCACCTTCTGCATCGTGCCCCAGCGCTGCTTGAGCTGAGCCTTGGCGACATCGGTCAGCCCCTGGGTCTTGCTCTCGAACCACTGATCGATCCTGGCCTGCGAGGTGACGTGCTGGTCAATATCCCGCGCCTCGTAGCGCAGATCGAGCACCACGCCGTCGCCTGCCGCCTCGTCGTATTTGTAGGTGTCAATGTACGGTCCGAAGATCTCGATGCTCCGACGCTTGTCGGCCTTGAGCAGCGGAGTTCCGGTAAAGCCGATCAGGGTCGCCTTGGGCAGGAGCGCCTTCATCGCCTGGTGAAGTTTGCCGGATTGGGTGCGGTGGCACTCGTCCACAAAGACAAAGATAGTGCCCTTGGCGCGGAAGTCTGGGGGCAGACTCTGCTTGATCTCTGCGACGTAGGTGTCGATATCCTGGTCGCTCATCCCCTCCGACGTGCCGAATTTGTGGATCAGCGAGCCGATCAGCCACTCGTCGCCGGTGTTGAGCACCTGTACCAGGTCAGCGCCGCTCTGCGTGCGGTAGATGTTCTCGCCAACGCCGTTGAAGACTTTCTCGATCTGCTCGTCCAGTTCGGTGCGGTCGGTAATAAGCAGGAGGCGGGGGTCGGTGACGTGCTCGCGAATCCACTTCGCCAGCCAGACCATGGTCAGGCTCTTGCCGCTGCCCTGGGTGTGCCAGATGATGCCGCCCTCCCGACGCTGCACGAAGGCTTGGGCCTTCCGCATGCCAAAGTACTGATTATGGCGACAAGTCTTCTTGACGCCCGCATCGAAGACGATGAAGTCATGGACGAGTTCAAGCAGGCGCTCCTTGCCGCAGATTTGGCTCAGCTCTTGGAGCAGGGGGTTGTCGCCTGCGGCCGGGTGGGCATCGGCTTCCTTTTCCTTCCAGCGTAGCCAGTATTTCTCCGGCGTTTCGATCATGCCGTAGCGCAGCCCCTCGGTGTCGTTGCCGGCCATCACGAGTTGAACGGTAGTAAAGAACGGCTGAATGAACTCCCGCTTCTGGTTGTCGAGGTTCTGGCGGATGCCTTCGGTCACCGAGACTGTCGAGCGCTTCAGTTCCAACACGCCCAGAGCGATGCCGTTGACGTACAGCACGAGGTCGGGCCGCTTTGTGTTCTGAGCGACAACCGTCACCTCTTCGGCGAGGGCAAAGTCGTTGTTGTCGGGGTTCTCCCAGTCAATCAGCCAGACGGTGACGTGATTCTCGCCAACGTCCGGCTGGACCTTCACCCCGTAGCGGAGCAGGTCGTAGACCATGCGGTTGGCGTCGTAGAGGGTCTTGCTGCCGCCCAGTGCGGCGGCTTTGTCGAGTTCGCGCCGGACTTTGGTGATGATGCCGTCGTCGTGCCCCTGGCGCTTGAGCCAGTCGGTCAGCAAATCCGGCTCGATGTTGTGGTTGTTGGGGCGGTCCTGCCAGTCGCCGAGGTAGGTGTAGCCGAGGGCGTCTCGAAAGAACGCGATCACGCGCCGCTGGGTGAGTCTTTCCCGTTGACCGACCGTGCTCATGTCCTCGTACCCTCCAGTTCCAAGGTTCCCACTACGACCTTTCCATGACCGCCAGCCGGTATTGCCTCGGCCAGCTTTTCGATCCTTTGAGAGCAGTCGTTCTTGGTCTCGACTAACCCACGCGCCATTGTAATAAAGTACCCTCCAACCCCTCCACTAAGGGCTGAATGTCGCTTTCATCCCGTTTGGCTTCCAATCGAGCAACCGCTCGACAGATATCCGAGGTGCTCCTGCTGAGGGGATCGGCAAGGCCGTTGAGTTTTGCTTTGGCGATCTCTGAATCTCGGTCGGACGCCGAGTCGTACACTGAGTTCTGCTGTATCATCCGGTTGGACAGGCCTGTCGGATTCAGATTGAGTTCCATGGCTCCCTCGTTCAAATTCTGCCGTAACCGATCCCATATCCAGATTTCTGGTGAGGTGCGGCCGGGGAGAAAGAACACCGGGACGTCATCGGCGACTTTTTGCCGTATGCGTCGTGCTATATCGCTGTCGCGCTTATCGCCGTCGAGAACGAAGACGAAGTTCTGAATCTGACCAAATTGCATGAAAGCTCTAGCATGAGTTGGAAACTCACTAGCGCCCGTATCTCGTCCTATGCGAACCGACTCCCACTTCATGTCATGTTTGGGGAGGACAACATCAAAAATTCCCCGTAAGATGCTTTCGGCCACCTGGTCCTCACAAAGCAGGTTGAGCGACTCGCCGGAGCGTCCGTAGAGCGCATCCTGAACGATATCGCGATAAGGTGGAATTGCGACGACCCGGCCCGCTTCGTCGCGTCCGAGAAAGAGGCGACCGTGGGCAGGTACCGAATCAAGTATCACTGGGCTATGAGTGGTCACGATGATCTGCAGGTCATTACGCAGGGAGAGCTGTTGTAGTTGTAACATGAGAAGTTGCTGAACCCAGGGGTGCAGACCGGCTTCCACTTCGTCAATCAGAACTAGCGCGCCTTTGAGCTGAGCGATTTCTTGCGACAGCCGTAGTAAGGCGCGCTCGCCGGCGGCCATGTGCAGCTCCGAGTACGCCGCGCCGGCTTCCTGGGTGGCAAAGAGCAAGTTCTTGCTACCGCTGGACAGACTGACGACTTCCGAATACCTGAAGGGAAGCATCTGCTGCGCGAACTCGATCTGTGACGCTGTCAAAGGTTTTTCTAGCGGTGCGGCCATCAGACGCGACATACTAAGAACCCCACGCACCTCGGATGGATTACTGAGATTGCTGAGCGTCCTCAGGTAAATCTGCCGCTCCGGTTGGGTGGCGTTTTTACGACCAAGGAAACTACGATTCCAGCCCTTGGAACGCCGCCACCGCATAGAACGCCGTCCTTCCGGCGTCGAGTAATCAAACTCTATAATGACTTCGCCCTTCTCGTCCTCGCGTCCGCCGAGCTTAGGGCGGTAATCAGGAAAGAGTGTGGACGGCACGAAATCCTTGACTCCCGCTCCCGGGACCTTGTAGGAACATGCGGCCGCGAAGAGTACGGTTGACTTACCGCTAGCATTACCGCCGGCAATGACGCTCACCGGATAATCAAACACCACTCGGAGGCCATCAATACCTCGAATGCCTCTCAGGTTGATTTCAGCCAGAAAGTGCGGCAGGTGGGGTTTCTTGCCTTGCAATTGCTCCCAGAGATTCTTCAAGCGCGTTTTGATCATTTATGACTCTCCTTCTTGCTGAAACTCATCTCATAAATAGGAAGGGCGTCGCTTTTGCCCAGAATCGATGGCCTCCAAAGCACCTGCCAGACATTTATGAGATAGCTTCTGCATTTTGGTTCTCATTCATAAGACCTGCTACCTCTCTGCTGGGGCATCGGAGTACGCAATCCGTATCTTGCCAGTCAGGAGCTGCTGCATCATGCCCTGCTTGAGGGCGTGGGTCTTGTCTCGGCGTCGCTCAAGAGCGGCAATATCGGCGTCCATGTCGGAGAGGACGGTAGCGATGGCGCGTTGTTCTGGGAGAGGAGGATAAGAGGCAAGATACTGATGAACATCATTTCGGTTCAACGTGGGAACGCCTGAGCCCGATAGAAATCGTGTAAGGTCAATGTGGGTATAAAAGTAGTAGATGAACTTTGGGTCGTTGCCACGAAAGGACGTAACCCAAAGAGCCGTGTTATGCGGCCAGTAGTCCTTTTCGATGAAATGAACTTTCCCGATTGTCCCTGATCGCCCGGTGACCACGCCCGGCCCCTTCACCATCGCCCGCTCATGGTGGTGTAAGACCCCATTTGAATAAACAACAGCATATGATCCGGGCCGGATTTGCGAAGTCGGCAAATCAAAACCTCTTTGCAGCAGCGCAATGTTCCCCAGTCGCTTCGTCTCCCATTCCTCGCTGAACCCTGGCAGGCGAGTCTCGCCGGTAAGGAGCTGCTGCATGGCGGCCTGCTTGATGGCCCGCTTCTTGGCGATCAACTTCTCCAACGACCCAAGCAATTTATCCACATCCGACAACGCCTCGGCGATGGCGCGTTGCTCAACTCCGCTCTTGGGCCAAGGTAATTGCAGTCGCGCAAAACGACTGCTACCGAGGTGCGCGATGGATGTTGTCTGTAAAGCAACTCTTGCAAACACACCGGTCTCTCGGCTGTACCGGAATAGATGAGATGCAAACAGTGAGGAAACACCGGCTTTAGCCCTAAAACGCAAGAGCTGGTTCTGTATTGCGCACGCTCTCGGGTACTCATCTTGATAGATCGCGCACCGTCCGACCAGATCCAGGCTTTGTCCCTCGTTCAGCAGGACATCAGACCGAAGGAGCATGAAGTGGGCGAACATGGCGTCCGTCATTGGCATTGTCAACACATCGCTGATATCGATGCGCCCATCAAAGACATTCTTCGTTCGCAAGTATGGGCGTTGTTGGCCCGGGCCGTTGACCGCTAAGGCTTTCCCCGTAACGACTTCTCCCATGCATCCTACTGGCTGCACTTCCCAATCCTGTGGAATCACCCCTACTTCAGTCTGTTTGTAGCCCTGGGGAACGGCAGTCGATTCATTAGCGCCGGATAGTGTTCCCGGCCGTGTTGTGACCGTTTGCGGTGCGGAGGTCATATCAATTTTCACCCTGGCCGCTGATGTTTTCGTAAGCCAAAAGAACGTAACGACGGCGGGCCGCGCCGACTTGCCTCGAACGGACCCGGATATTGGCGGGACGATTGAGGAGCTTGTTTATGGCGTCTACATCTTCGACAGCAGAATCGATCTCGCCCGAGATGACTTCTCCCGTGATCTCATTCAGAAACTCAAACGTTCGACGAGTAGGCAAGACACCTTGAAATTGGCCCGAAATTTCCTGCTCTTCTTCGTTAATGTCCTCCCGAGTCAAGCGGCTTTCAATTTGACGAGCCCGGCTCACTTCGTAAACACGAGAAACCGCCCCCCGCTCTTCTTTGTTAATGTCATCCTGGCTCAGGCGCTTTTCGCTTTGGCGGACTTGGCCTACGTCTGAGAAACGAAAAACCTCATCCTCGAATTCAAGGGCGCAGACCGCATCTTGATCCGCTAGCTTTTTCAAGAATACGCGGAGAAGCTTAAGCGCGCGTGGGTCGGTACCGGCTATAGCATCGGCCCAAGTCTCGCCCGTTCCAACCGTGGCCTTAAGAATCGACATCGTTTGCTTGAGAGCAGCCTCAACAGGAGACGCTTCGCGGGAAGAGCCGTAATGGGGAACTTCCTCCAGTTCAAAACCAAACGATCCCAGGGCGGTGTCGGTTATCAGCAGCCGATAGTCCTCACGCTTGGGGAGTTTTCCATATGCTCCAAGCCGCGTCCTTTGACTAGCCCCGATAGCTGCAACAGCATCCGTAAATGCCTTGATCGCTTCCGCCCCAAAGTCGGCAAATATCCCATGAGCGTCTACGACAGGCTTACCGTGGAACGTTAGGCAAGCGCGAGCGGGCTCTCTAGGAGGCGGCGTCCATGACGCGAGCATTTGTTCTACCTTTTCTTTTCGAGCCTCCAAACTCATGCGCTCAATGACGCTTTCTTCTGGAAGCTCGGCGAGGAAGCTTGCCAGTGTATTCCGCTCAGCCTGGAGATGACGGTACTCACGCAGGTTCATCATCGGGCTCCTTCGTCTATTGGGAGATTGATATTCGCACGTGCTATTTCGTCATCGGTATTCGAAAGGTCTAATTGCAGATATCCTTTCCAGTATCCACTCCGTCTATGGGACCAGACACTATACCAATATGCAGACCGAGCAACGAGGGATTCCGGCGAGCCATCGTCCAACGGCTGAAAATAAGCATCGACATGAAAGTTCTCCTCGCAATATGCCTTGTCGAAGATGTTCGGGGCGGCATCCCGTAGCGTCCGTTGGGTTCGCCCTTCTGGAAGACGAAAGAAGGTGACCACGTCAAGGTCACGGGGCGGCCGATTTTCAACCCTCTCGATGTCTTCAAGAAAGCTGCCGTCTAACCACTGAAAACCGTTGTCCACACCAATTCCGTGTAGAGCGGAACGGAAGTCGAGAAATCCTGCCACAATCCTCCGGCGTGGGTCCGTATTTCCAAACCGCAACACAAAATCGACGAGCGAAACACGGTACGGAGACCGGTCTGACGATGTCGGGTCCGCTGAATTGATCGGAGGCAGAACACCCCGAGAATTCCAGTTCGGGATGGGAACGGAGTCCTCGCTCATAGTCACACTACCCTCACCATCTTCAAGTGTCCCTCAACCTTGCCATCCAACCGTTTGTACTGATTTCTCTTGCGTGGGTACGGTAGACGCGACACCTGTGGGCAGCAGAGCAGAATTGACGGACAGCGTCTGTTGAATCTCTGGATAGCCTGGAAATGACAACATGAAGCAATAGCAGAGGACCAATCCCGAAATCGAATTCCTGACTCATAGCGACAGCCCCATCTTCTTCAGATGCCCTTCGACCTTCACGCCGAACTCCTCCACCTCCCGCTCCAACTCCGGCAGTGGGCTGGCGTAGCGCTCTTCCAATTCTTTGACACGGCCAGCGAGTTGCTGGGTCAGGCGTTCTACCTCGCTCTCAAGGACGGCTCGGATGCTGGCAATCCATTTGTCTTCGACCACTAAGGTCTTGATCTCGGCTTCGGTGAGCGTGGCGTAGTGGTCCAACACCTTCTGGTCCAGAGCGGCCTGGGCGTCCTTGACCGCCTTGCCGGCGTTGGACTCGGCCTCAATCAAGGCAAGACAACGCTTGAGGGCTTCCCGTTCCTTGTCGCTTTCCGGCTCATCCTGAATGGCCTTGAGCCGCTCTTTCACGCTCGCCTTGGTGACCGTGCCTTTGTCATTGGTGGCGTCCGCCAGCAGGCCATCCTCGCCGCTATGCTCCTCAACGAACTCCTCCAGTGCGCGGGCAGCGGAGTCCTGCTCGGCTTGAAGCGCTTCGAAGGCGGTCTGCTCCGTGGCAAAATAACGTGCGACAACCAAAGCCGGAGGAATCAGGTCCATCTTGTATTTCTTGCGCTTGATGGTCAGGTCCGGCGCCTCTTTGATCTTCTTTTCCTTGTCCTCAATGATGCCGCGCGGTTGGGCCGCCTCGACCCAGCCGTCCGTAGCAATGAGATACACGTCGTCCTGCATTACCTCGTCCCAGTAGTCCATCAGCCGCTGGTACACGTCATACCGGTCGAGCAACGGCAGGTCGGCGAAGTACACCAGCAGGTCTTCCGACAGGCTGCGGATGATGCTCTTGGGATTGGCTCCCGTCTCAAGTCCCCTGAGAGCGGGTTCGTGGGTCGTGCGCCACGCGTCGAAGACGGCAGCGACGCGCTGCTGGTAGGATTTGAACTCGCCGTGGTCGAGGATAGTGGCTTTCACCTGTGGCGTCTCGAAGCGCGCTTCGCTGTAGCCGGCTCGGCCGTTGCCGACGAAGAGATCGTGGCGCAGGGATGGAAAGATAGACCAGTAGGCGTCGAGTGCGTCAATGTCGCGGTCGGGGATGCCGCCGTGCAGATGCGCGTCGAGGTCGTGCA
>JAAXHF010000065.1 GCA_012271025.1 Deltaproteobacteria bacterium
CGCTACGAGGGCAAGCACTTCCACTATCGCTTCGTCAACCCCTGGCAGCTGCCGATCCAGAAGCCGGTGCCCCAGCAGTGGATCCCGGGTGTGATCAGCCCCGAGACCGTGGTCTGGGCGGCCAAACACCGCTACCCGTATGTCGCGTTGGGCACCAACATCGAACCAACGGTCGAGATGGTCAACCTGTACGCCGACGTGGCCGAACAGGAAGGCTATCAGGCCGGGCCGGAGAACTTCGGCTATCTGCAGAACGTCGTCGTGGCCGAAACCGAGGAGAAGGCCGAAGAGCTGGGCCGCGGCTTTGTGTTCGGCGGCGGCTTCGGCTCGTTCGCCCGACCCGAGTGGATGTTCCCGCCGGGCTACAACTCCAAGGCGGCCACCCAGCGGCTGGCCAGGGCGCTGACCGATCCCCGGACCGGGACCGAGATTGTCCGCCAAACCGCAGGCAACACCAATGTTGAAGAAGTCCTGGCCAGTATCGACGAGAACTATCAAAACTCCAAGGAAGCCGGTCTCATCATCGCCGGGACTCCCAAGACGGTGATTGCCAAGATTCGGCGCATGCTGGAAACGCTGCGGCCGGGCATTTTCGCCACCTGGTACCACCACGGCCCGATGACCTTTGAGGAGCGCAAAACCTGTCTGCGCCTGCTGGGCGAGGAAGTCCTGCCCGCCATGCGCGAGATGGCCAAAGAACTCGACCTGCCCGGACCGTTTGAAAAGCTGCCCGGCCAGCGGCCGCTGCCGGCCTCCGGCAAACGCGACCCGGTCGTGCCTGACCTCCAGGCCGCCTAAAGCCCGCCCCGGTGTCTGCACCCAGACACCGGACAACTCCATCAGCGGCCGTGGCCAGCTCCTCGCCACGGCCGTTCCGCATCCGTGTCCGAAGAAAGTCCGGGCCGAGCCTATCTTTTCGGCGTATTTGGTGCTAGCTTCAGCAGGATTTCGCGAGCCCGCAGACAGCAAAGGAGGAAGCACCATGCACATTATGTCCTTCTCGGAACGGGAATATATTGATGTCCCGGAAGAGGCCATTATCGAGAACGGCCCGAGCTATTTTGGCATCCCCAACACGGTTTTTGATGCCAATCGCGGCGGCCAGCTGATGAACGAATATCTGGACGAACGCGTCTACGCCGAAGAGCTGGGCTTTGACGGGGTGATGCTCAACGAGCACCACCAGACGCCGTTCTGTGGCGGCGGCGTGATGGATGTCGAAGCCTCGATTCTGGCCCGGATTACCAGCCGGGTGAAAATCGTTCTGCTCGGCAACCCCCTGCCGGTGGGCGATCCCCTGCGGCTGGCCGAAGAGCTGGCCACCATCGACATGATCTCGGGCGGCCGCCTGGTGCCCGGCTGGGTGCGCGGCGCGGGCAGCGAGCAGATTGCCAACAACATCAACCCGGCCTACAACCGTGAGCGCTTCAACGAGGCCCACGATTTCATCCAGCAGGCTTGGACCAAGGAAGGTCCGTGGCGCTACGAGGGCAAACACTTCCACTATCGCTTCGTCAACCCCTGGCAGCTGCCGATCCAGAAGCCGGTGCCCCAACAGTGGATCCCCGGCCTCGTCAGCCCCGAGACCGTGGTGTGGTCGGCCCAGCACCGCTACCCCTACGTTGCCCTGGGCACAAACCTGGAACCGACAATTGAGATGGTCAACCTGTACGCCGATGTGGCCGAGCAGGAAGGCTACCAGGCCGGGCCGGAGAACTTCGGCTATCTGCAGAACGTCGTCGTGGCCGAGACCGAGGAAGACGCCGAGCGGCTGGGCCGCGGCTTTGTGTTCGGCGGCGGCTTTGGCTCGTTTGCCCGACCCGAGTGGATGTTCCCGCCGGGCTACAACTCCAAGGCGGCCACCAAGCGGCTGGCCCAGGCCCTGGTCGACCCGCGGACCGGGACCGAAATCATTCGCCAGACGCAGGGCAACGTCAACGTCCAGGAAGTCCTCGACAGCATTGACGAGAACTACAAGAACGCCAAAGAAGCCGGCCTGGTCATTGCCGGAACGCCGAAGACCGTCATTCCCAAGCTCCGCACAATGCTCGAACGGCTGCGGCCGGGCATCTTCGGCATCTGGTATCACCACGGCCCGATGACCTTTGAGGAGCGCAAGACCTGTCTGCGCCTGCTGGGCGAGGAAGTCCTGCCCGCCATGCGCGAGATGGCCAAAGAACTCGACCTGCCCGGGCCGTTTGAACAGCTGCCCGGCACCCGGCCGCTGCCGGCCTCCGGCAAACGCGACCCGGTCGTGCCCGACCTCGAGGCCGCCTAAGGCAGAATCGCCCGTCCGGCCGAGGACGCTTCACCATCCCCAACAGGCCGCAGCCCCTCCACAGGCTGCGGCCTGTTTTTGTGCTATTCAGCCTACGAACTTCAGCCGCTTCCACCAGTCCATCCGCATCAACTCGGCGATGCGGTGAAAGTTGGGATGATCCCACAAAAGAGCGGGCCGGGTGGCTGAAAAATTTTCCTGGAAAAACTGAAACACGGCGTCCTCTATCCGCTCGGCAGAGGACTGCTCGGGCAGCCAGATGGGAAAGCTGCGAAACACGAACGCCGTGCTGCCGACCCGCTGCGGATAGACACAAAATGTGCGCAGCAGCTCCCTGGCCGAAAACGGCGAGGCGCCCGCCCTAGCCTCTTCGGCCACCAGGTAATCGCGTGGCAGAGAGCGGACACCGGCCATGACGGCCAGCGCGCCCTGGGGCGCGGAGTAGAGATAGTACAGAGCGGGCAGCTTGCCCTCCACGCTCGGACCGGCCACCAGACGGACTTCCAGCAGAGCCCGCCACGACAGAAAGGGACGTGGGTCGCCGGAAAAGATATACAGCCGCTCGCTGTCCGGGGGACGGTAGTCGGCCAGTTCGGCCAGATTCTGAGGCTCACCCCGGTCGAGCCGGGCGTGCACCAGCGACAGCCTGCGCAGAAAATCGTCCAGGGCCTTAAGTTCTTCCAGTCTGGCCTGCCAAGCTGTCGTTTCAGACACGCGCAGACCAGCGACCTCGGTTCGGATCTCGTCCTGGCGCCGCCTGACGTGCTCAATATCAATCAGCATATCCATGCGAGAGACGGGACCACAGCTAGGGGCGATGCCCCTGCTGGCGATCAAGCGCGCGGTACTGAATCGCTTCGGCGATGTGCGCCCCGCCGACGAGTTCCTCGCTCGCCAGGTCGGCAATCGTTCGGGCGACTTTGAGAATCCGGGTATACGCCCGCGCGCTCAGTCCGAGCCGGGTCATGGCGTTCTCAAGCAGCTGTTGACCGGCCCGGTCGGGTTGGCAAAACCGGCCGATGTCCTGGCTCGTCATGTGGGCGTTACAGAACACCTTGCGCCCGGAGAAGCGTGTGAGCTGCACCCGCCGGGCACGGTTCACCCGCGCTCGAAGCGTGGCCGAGTTTTCGGCCGTTTGCTCCTGGCTCAGCTCCTTGTACGGCACGGCCGGAACCTCGACCTGGATATCGATGCGATCCAGCAGCGGACCCGACACCTTGGCCCGGTAGCGCTGGATTTGCTGCGGCGTACAGCGACACTCGTGTTGGGCATCGCCCAGGAAGCCGCACGGGCACGGGTTCATGGCCGACACCAGCATGATATTCGCCGGGTAGGTAATCGAAGCCTGCGCCCGCGAGATGGTCACCCGCGCATCTTCCAGGGGTTGGCGCAGGACTTCCAGCACGTTTTTACGAAATTCCGGCAGCTCGTCCAGAAACAATACCCCATGGTGGGCCAGCGACACCTCGCCCGGCTTGGGAACCGCGCCCCCGCCGATCAGGCCCGCGTCGGAAATCGTGTGGTGCGGCGAACGAAACGGCCGCGTTGCCACCAGCGCCCGCCCGTCCAGCAGCCCAGCAACGCTGTGGACCTTGGTGGCGTCAATGGCCTCGGCCAGGGTCATGTCGGGCAGGATCGTCGGCAGACGGCGCGCCAGCATGGTTTTTCCGGCACCGGGCGGCCCAATCAACAGCAGGTTATGCCCGCCGCTGGCGGCGACCTCAAAGGCGCGCTTGACATGATCCTGACCTTTGACATCGCGGAAATCCGTGTCATAGACTCCGTGGGCGGCAAACACGTCCTGAAGATTGACCGATTCCGCAACAAGCTCCTGCTGTTGGTTGAGAAACAAAAACGCCTCGCTGAGGCTTGGCACGCCGAACACCTTGACCCCGTCCACCACCGCTGCCTCAGCCGCGTTTGCCTGGGGCACGAGCAGGCCCTTGAGACCCCTGTCTTTGGCCATCACCGCCAGGGGCAGAATCCCCTGCACCGGCTTCACCCGACCGTCCAGAGACAGTTCTCCGAACAGGACGTACTCGGCGAGGCGTTGTTTATCGAGGTAGCCGGCGGCGGCCAGGATGCCGAGCGCAATCGGCAGGTCGTAGGCCGAGCCTTCTTTCTTGATGTCGGCCGGGGCGAGGTTGACGGTTATTTTGCGGGCGGGAAACTCATAGCCGGAGTTTTTGATGGCCGAGCGGACACGGTCTTTGCTCTCGCGAACAGCGCCTTCGGGCAGGCCGACAGTGGTGAACTGGGGGAGGCCGAGTGCGACATCAACTTCAACTTCGACCAGCAGACCATCGATACCTACCAGGGCGCCCGACAGGACCGTTGCCAGCATCGGAATGCGGGCTCCCCTAGACCTTCGCGTATCCGTCCTTGGTCCGCTTCAGCCGACCCGTCTTTGTCATCTGGTACAGCTGGGTATAGACCGCAGCCGGCGACTTTTTGATCTTGGCCACTACGTCTTTGGCGGTGAACTGGTCGGGGAGGCCGGCAAGCACCTGTGTCCAGTTGAGCCGTTTTCGAGACGGAGCTTTGGCCGCAGCCTTGGCGGTAGCTTTCGTCGAAGCTTTCGCAGTCTGATTGCCCACGACTTGCTTACAGATATCGGCCTCTTTGCGCAGCGCGACGAGTTCCCGCTCTTTTTTCGCAATCTCTTTTTCCAGGCCGGCCAGGATTTTGGCGGCCTGCTTCCTGAGACTTCCAACCCCTTCTGCCATAATTCTTTCCCCCTTATATCTAGTTTGTTACTTAATGATCCAACTGACTACTAAAAAGAAAAAGATATATCAATAGCGTATGAGAGCAAAAGCCGGGGCGTTCTATCCTCTCGACTGTCTTTCCGTTAAGTTCATCCAAGGAAAGAACAGATATGACACTTATCAATATACGTTTGGATGCCGGGTGGGTAGTTTCTTTGATTCTTGTCGTCACCGCACTGCTTTGCTCTGGGTTTGCGGCTCAGGCGGACACGCTGTACCTCCGAGTCGGGGGCAATGTCGATTGGTCGGAGCAAACCCGCTTCAAGGACAAATCCTGTTTGGGCGGCTCGCGCCTGGCCTTGTACGGCTGTGGGAAGGGCATTGACGGGTCGCCGCTGAGTTCGCTCGGCGATTTCGGCCTGACAGGCAGCTACGAACTCGGGGTCGGCTACAGAATACTCACTCCCCTGCGGCTCGAAGCCGTGTTTCAACACCGCCCGGACTTTTCCTTTGAGGGTCGCGCCAACTTCGTACAGACCACGGGCCGCCAGGCGGTCTCCGCAGACATGTCCGCTCTATCCGGCATGCTGGCCGCGTATGTGGACCTGCCACGGCTGGGCCTGCCGCAGCTCGGGCCGTTCAGCCCGTTCATCGGCGGCGGGCTCGGCGTCTCTCATATCGACATCGACGCCACCCGCATGAGGTTCACCAGGACGGCGACCATCGTCCCGGACGGACAGCAGTTCAACTTTGCCTGGATGCTGACCGGGGGTGTGGGAATAGCGCTAACCGAAAAGATCACCTTCGACATCGCCTATCGGTATACAGATTTCGGCACGGTCGAGACGAGCGACGGGACCGCAAAAGTCGTGAGTCAGGCCACCGGGGCGACCCTGGCCGATATCGACATAGGCGAAACGCAGGCCAATCTGTCGAGCCACGGCCTGCATTTCTCCCTGCGCTATACCTTCTAACGCGGATCATCTAAGCGGTATCCGGCAGCCTGGAAGCAACCTACCCCGGCCTTCGGCCGCCCCTCCGAGGAGGAGAACCGCCCCATCCCTTCCTCGGAGGGGTGCCGCGTTAGCGGCGGGGTGGGTTCCCCGGCCCGGCTTGTGCATGTTGGGTCCTGGGAACATGCACCACATGTCCAGGAGGAGCGTATGAGGAATATCACTATCGGAGGTTTTTCTTCGTTCACCTCCCCTCTGCGGATGGAGAGCTTATCAAACAGGCAGAAGAAGCAATTCAGAGAACGAATGCGCGAATTGCGAACCCGGTACAAAAACAGGGAGCGAAAAGATCGGAAGCTGATTAACCCCGTCAAAGATGTCCGTTACGGCGATGTTTATGCCGAGGGCATGATCTGGCTCGACAGCCTCGCCGGCAAGCCGTTACGTGACGGCAAGTAACCCGTAGGTTGGGTTAGCCGGAGGCGTAACCCAACAGTCCCGGCTGAGACTTGCGCCTGACTCGCCACCTTTTCCCCGGTTCACGGGCGATTATCACTCACACGATCCCACAGCTCATCAACCTGATCGGCAAGGTTGTCTATTCTCTCCGTCATTGTCCTGATGTAGACGAAGCCGACAAGAGCAATCAGCGCGGGTAGCGCGACAGCGATGACAGCGATGAAGATGGAAATAATTTGCAGATAGAGCGTAATGTCCGTCTGATTACACATCAGAATTAACCTCTCCGGGTAGGCTTGCCCCGTTTCGCCTGTTCGCCCTCCCATTTCAAGGCGGCGTCGCGGGTTGTTGCCCGGCCGACTTTCTTGATGTGTCCGTCATCTCCATAATTTTGCTTGTGCTCTTGTTCGCGCCTCTCAAGATCGTTGGTGATTCCGGTATGCACGATCTTATTGCCTTTTTTGAAGTGATATTTGTAGGTGTCTCTCGCCATTTTTGAACCTCCATAGGCAAGTTAGGATTCTGACAGCCATCCTGTCGGATTACGCTTTGCTAATCCGA
>JAAXHF010000135.1 GCA_012271025.1 Deltaproteobacteria bacterium
GTATCAGGAAGTCTTCTACGCCGGACTGCCCCACAGCCGCCGAACCCGCCTCCATCAGCGGGTCGGCGAACATTTGGAAGCCTGCCATAGCGACAGGACGACCGAGGCCGCAGCGGAGCTGGCGAGCCACTTTGAGCGGGGAGACGACCTGATCCGGGCCGTCTCGTATTATCGACAAGCCGGAGAAAACGCGCTACGGCGGCACGGCTACCAGGAGGCGAACACGCAGTGTCGGCACGGCCTTGCCCTGCTGAAGAAGCTGCCGCCCGGCCTGATGCGGGATCAGCATGAGATCGGTCTGTGCCTGACGCTGGGACCCGCGCTTATTGCCACCAAAGGCCACGCCGCGTTGGAGCTTGAGCAGGTCTATCTTAATGCACGAACCCTGTGCCAAGAGCTTGGAGAGCCAGATTTACTGTTTCCCGTCCTGTGGGGGTTGATGGCCCAATACCTGCTGCGGGCGCAGTTGGGTCGGGCAAAGGCGCTCGGGGAACAGCTCTTACAGCTGGCCGAAACCCGTCACGAACCGGCTCTGCTCTTAGAGGCCAGCTTGGGGCAGGGCTCGGCGCTGTTATGGAGCGGGCAGTTGGAGCTGGGCTCCCAGCATTTTGAGCGGGCAATGGACCTGTATGACGCTGCCCAGCATCGCTCCCACGCCTTTGTATATGGACAAGACCCGGGAGTCGTGTGCCAGGTTCAGGCCGCCTTTGCGCTGTGGCTACGCGGGTATCCAGACCGTGCCTTACGACTCAGCCAAGAGGCGCTCCGTCTCGCTCAGGACACTGAACATCCCTACACGCTCGCCTATGCTCTAAACTGGATGGCCATGATCCACCAATTCTGCCGCGCGGCGGACGAGGTCCGTCGCTGGTCCGAGGCTTCCCTGGCCGTCTCCGGCAAAAACGGATTTGCCCACCTCACTGCGGTTGCAACAGTCCTGCGCGGCTGGGCCCTGGTTGAACAGGGCTGCGCAAAAGAAGGACTTGCCCAGAGCCGGGAAGGCATCGCCATGTCCGAGGCTGGCGAGACCGTCCTCTTACGCCCCTACTATCTCGGACTGCTGGCCGCAGGCTACGCAAAACAGGGCGCTTCAGCCCAAGGGTTGCGTTTACTCGACGAGGCTCTGGAACTGCTGGGACAGACCGGAGAGGAATGGTGGGAGGCGGAGTTATGGCGGACGAAAGGAATACTGCTTCAGAGCCAGAGCAGCAGCTCTGGGGAAAAGACAGAGTCGGCCGGACAGGTCGAAGAGTATTTGACGCGGGCACGGACGCTTGCCCGCCGACAGCAGGCCAAGGCCCTGGAACTGCGCGCGGCTCTCGACCTGGGGCGTCTGTGGCACACACAGGGCAAGAAGGACATAGCCAGAACGACGCTGGCCGAGGTGTACGAACGGTTTACGGAAGGACTCGACACCCGGGACTTGAAGGACGCCAAGGCGCTGCTTCATCTGCTGAGCTAAAAACGCTATGTGTGCGTACGGAGAGACAAGCATGTCAACAAATCGCATTCTGAGCCAGGTATCTGATCGTGTTGCGTGTATCACCCTCAACCGCCCGGAGGTGCTGAACGCCTTTGAGGGCACGATGCGCGAAGAACTCCTGGCCGCGCTTGAACGGGCGGCCGACGATAGCGCGGTGCGGTGCGTGATGATTACCGGCGCGGGCCGCGCCTTTTGCGCCGGGGGCGATATCGCCAGCATGGCCGAACTCCAGGCCGACAACAACGACGGCGTGATCAAAGACCGCATGGTCGTCGGCGGCAGGATCATCCGCCTCATCCGCAGCATGGCCAAGCCGGTGATTGCGGCGGTGAACGGCGCCGCAGCCGGGGCGGGGATGAATCTGGCCCTGGGCTGTGACCTGCGCCTGGGCGCGGACACCGCCCGCTTTGCCGAGAGCTTTGTCAAAATCGGGCTTGTCCCGGACTGGGCGGGTTTTTCCTCATTACCCCGCCTGGTTGGAACGGCCAAAGCCCTAGAGTTGATGCTGACCGGCGAGCGAATCGACGCCACCGAGGCCCTGCGCTTGGGTCTGCTCAACCGGGTGTATCCGCACGACAGCTTCCGCGCCGAGGCCCTCGATTTTGTCCGGCGGGTGGCCGCCGGTCCGCCCCAGACGCTGGCCCATATCAAACGCGGGGTGTATCTGGGCGCCAGCGCCGGCCTGGACGAAACCCTCGGCTATGAGCACGACAGCCAGGCCGAACTCTTTCTGTCCGCCGACGCCCGCGAGGGCATGCGGGCATTTCTGGAAAAACGACTGCCCGAATTCGGGAAATAAGGAGCGCGCCATGGCCCGCCTGCCGTATCTCGAACGCGACGATCTGCCCGAGCCGGAACGGGACATCTTCGACACGCTGCTCGAACAACGCGGCGCAATCGGCAACATCTTCCGGGTTGTCGCCCACAGCCCGCTGCTCTTGCGCCGCATGTTGTATTTCAGCGACGGGCTGCGGAACCGCACCACGCTCGACCCGCGCTATCGGGAGCTGGCCATCCTGACCGTCGGCCGTCTCACCCAGTGTGACTACGAGTACGTTCACCATCAGGCTCTGGCCAGACGCGTCGGCGTGCGGCCCGAACAGATAGAACGGCTGGCCGAGTGGGAAACCGATCCGGCCTTTACCGACCGGGAGCGCGCCGTCATCCGCTATGCCACCGAAGTCACCCAGCAGGTCCGGGTATCTGACGCCACGTTTCAGGCCCTGGGTGACTTTCTGGACAATGAGCAGATCGTCGAACTGACCCTGAATACCGGCTTCTACAATATGGTCGTGCGCTTTCTACTGCCGATGCAGGTCGATCTGGAGCCGGACGCGCGCGGCTAGGAACGGCCGGGCTGCGGCGTTTCGACGGAGTCCAGCGGCCTCAGGCACTCAGGGCTGTCGTTGCGGGGGGAGTTGACGAGAGCGGACACGGCGTAGGCCGTCATGGCCTCGGCCGGATAGGAGCTGAGCAGGGGCCGCAGCGCGTCGGGCTCCTGCACGCTGCGGTCCAGCCACACCGCCTCGGCCTCAGGCGCCAGGATGACCGGCATGCGGTGGTGGATGGGCGCCAGCAGCGCGTTGGGGCTGGTGGTCAGAATCGTGCACGAGTGGATCGCCTCGCCAGACTCGGCGACCCACTTCTCCCACAGCCCGGCCAGCGCAAACGGCTCGCCCGAGCGCAGACTGATGTACAGCGGGGCCTTGCTCGGACCGTCTTTTTTCCACTCGTAGAACCCGTTGGCCACAATCAGGCAGCGCCGGCGGCGCAGGGCGCGCCTGAAGCTCGGCTTTTCGGCCGCCGTCTCGGACCGGGCGTTGATCATCTTGGCGCCGACCGACGGGTCTTTGGCCCACGGCGGAATCAGCCCCCAGCGCAAGAAGCCCGCCCGCCTGTTGTCGTCGGTGCCGACCAGCGCCAGCACCGGCTGGCTGGGGGCGATGTTGTAGCGGGGGGAATAGGACAGGTCAGACAACGAGCAGCCAAAGCGTTCTTCAATGCGTTCGGCGTCTGAGGTCAAGGCGTAACGTCCACACATCGGCTGTCCTCCCTGCCGTCATACCTAGCAGACGCCTTGACAAAAAATAAGCGCTGTGGGAAAGGCCGTTTATAGATGACCACGGAGGGGACCGACCATGATTGAACTGTACGATCTCGTTGGGGCGAACGACCTGCGTTTCAGTCCGTTTTGCTCACGGACCAAGGCGGTTTTGATCTATAAGAACCTCCCCTACACGACTGAGACGGTGCGTTTCACGGAAAAGCACAAACTCACCTTCTCCGGCCAGGACCGCGTCCCGGTCATCAGACACGACGACGGTACGGTCGTGTCCGACTCGTGGGCGATTGCGTGTAACCTTGAGGAACGCCAGGCCGAGCCCCGGATTTTTCCCGGTCTGGGGCATAAAGAAGCCTGCCACTTTTTTAATCTGTATGTGGATAATACTGTCCACCCGGCTCTGGCCCCGGTCGTTGTCGGCGACATCTTTGACAAGATTGAGCCGGGCGACCGCGACTACTTCCGCCAGTCGCGCGAGTCCCGCTTCGGCGCGCGGCTCGAAGACATCGCGGCCCGGCGGGACGAGTTTCGCCCCCAGCTGCAAAAGGTCCTGGCCGACCTGAACGCGACGCTGGCCGGTCAGGAGTATCTCTTCGGCGTTTTCAGCTATGCCGACATGTGTCTGTTCGGGACCTTCACCTGGGTGACCAGAGTCAGCGACGAACCGCTGTTTGACACTGCGCCTGATCTCCGCGCCTGGTGGGAGCGGATGCAGGAACGCTTCACGGTCTAAGAAGAAAGGAGGAAGCTGGTATGCATATTATGTCTTTTTCGGAACGGGAATACATTGATGTCCCGGAGGAGGAAATCATCAGAAACGGCAGCAGCTACTTTGGCCTGCCCAACACCCTGTTCAGCGCCGACCGGGGTGGCCAGCTGATGAACGAATACCTGGACGAGCGCATCTATGCCGAAGAGCTGGGCTTTGACGGGGTGATGCTCAACGAGCACCACCAGACGCCGTTCTGTGGCGGCGCGGTCATGGATGTCGAAGCCGCGATTCTGGCTCGGATTACCAGCCGGATTAAAATCGTCCTGCTCGGCAACCCCCTGCCGGTCGCCGACCCGTTGCGGCTGGCCGAAGAGCTGGCCACCATCGACATGATCTCGGGCGGCCGCCTGGTGCCCGGCTGGGTGCGCGGCGCGGGCAGCGAGCAGCTGGCCAACAACATCAACCCGGCCTACAACCGTGAGCGCTTCAACGAGGCTCACGACTTCATCAACCAGGCCTGGACCAAGCCCGGCCCGT
>JAAXHF010000565.1 GCA_012271025.1 Deltaproteobacteria bacterium
CGTTGGTGATGAACATCTTGCGGCCGTTCAGGTAATACATATCCCCGCGCCGGACCGCCTGAGACTTCATGCCCAGCACGTCGGTGCCGGCCGACGGCTCGGTCATGCACATACCGCCCACCCACTCACCCGACATGACTTTCTCGAGATAGCGACGGCGCTGTTCGTCGTTGGCGTTGCGACAGAAATTGTTCACAAACAGCATCGCGTGCGCCAGATAGGCCAGACACAACCCGGGATCAACGGCCGACAGCTCCTCGTGAACGATGACGGCCGCCACGGCATCCATGCCGGCCCCACCGTAGCGCTCCGGCACCGAGATACCGAGCAGACCCAGGTCGCCCAGCTGACGGAACAGGTCGAGGTTGAAGCGTTCCTGCCGGTCCGCTTCGAGCGCCTGGGGTTCGACCTGTTCGAGGGCGAAGTCTCTCACTGTTTGGCGCAGCAGGACGTGCTCCTGGCTCGGTTCAAAAAGGCTGTCGGTTCCCATACCGCGTTCTCCCCGGGCGGCCTCAGGCCGGTGCCTGGTCCTGGGTCACACAGGCGCGGACCTGCGACTCGATCGCCGTGCCGACAAAGAAGTCGGGGTTCATGCTCGTCCACAGCCGGACCGGATTGGCAAACACAAAGTCACGGAAATCGTCCGGGCTGAGCACGCCGTCCTCAACCCCTTCGTAGGCCTCGCCCAGCACATCGGTCATATCCGGCACGTCAAAGTGGCCGATGTCCGAGCCGAAGACTGCGTTGAGTTTCGCCCCAAACGGATTGACCTGACGGTTGAACGCCCAGGCGTTGACCGGATCATCCGCCTCGCAGCCAAAATAGAAATTCGACACGAACAGGTCCCGAATGTCCTCGGCGCGCTCAATCTGACACCGGGCAAAGTCGTCGAGTTGCTCGGGTTTGTCGGTCAGCAGCCCCTGGCCGATGGACGAGCGCAGCTCGCCCACCTTGTCCACCATCCCGGTGGAGCCGTAGCGCCGGATCAGGTCAACGAGGAGTTCGTGGTTCAGGTTGGCCGGATTGACCGCTTCCAGCGCCCCGGGGTTGCGCTTGCTCCAGTGGCCGATCAGATCGCTGTACAGGCCGCACGCCCAGCCAACCCCGCCCTCCAGAAACGAGAAACGCAGCCGGGGAAAGCGCCGGGTCACCCCGTTCATGAAGATGGACTTGCACACGGCTTCGCTGGCTGCGGCAAAGTGGCCGATGTGGTTATACACGAAGTTGGAAATCGAGGTCCGCAGCCCAATGCCCGACGAGGCCGAATGAAAGCTGGGCGGGATACCGAGTTCCACACACTTGGCCCACACCGGGTCGTAGTCGTGCTCGCTATCCAGCCCCAGAGTATCGTGCCACTGGGCGTAGCGGCTGGCCTCGGGCGTCTTTTTGGCCACCGCCGGGACCGGTCGGCGCTGGAGGCTGGCCAGCATGGCCGCCTTGGTGCCGCAGTGCGCGGCCACAAACTCCAGCTCTTCAACCGCCTCCTGGGGTGTGTGCATGGGAATCACTGCAGCCGGGGTCAGGCGGTCCTCCAGGCCCTTGAACTGCTCGGCCGTATACATATTGAACGCGCGGCAGGCCGCCCGGCGCACCTCCTCGTCGCGCAGAAAGGGGGCGAACAGGGCGCCCCCGGTGGGATACATGACCGAAAAGTCCAAGCCCAGCTCGCCCATCCGTTCGTACAACAGCCTGGGCAGCATGGCCGTGGCCCGGTCCCGCGTA
This sequence comes from Deltaproteobacteria bacterium, assembly GCA_012271025.1. Next base: position 1,723 of record JAAXHF010000565.1, read on the forward strand.
TTCTCGGTCGGCACCCCCCACCAGGCGGGTTGCAGCATCCGCCGCTCACGGCGCTCCTGGCCGGACAGCTGAGCCCACTTCTTATTACCAAACTGGTTGGCGACTTTCTGGTAGCGCTCGACAATGCGCTGGCCGCCGACTTGGTGCAGATAATCCAGGGCCGCGGGTTCAAACTCGATCCAGTGACCATCGGAATCGATCACCGGGTGAGATAAACGGGCGTGGATACTTTCGGCTGATGCGTGTGGCATGGGTTTCCTCCTCGTGCGTCGGACAGCTCAGACTTCCAGCCTCACCGATTGCTGTGCACAATGCAACTCCAGTCGGTGCTGGACTGTCCCCGTCTCTCCCCTAAACGCTCGGCGCCGACAGGTCAAGATGACAGGCCGGAGACTCACTTGAGGCGGGCGTCGGCGGTATCGCGGAAGGCAGGTCGGACGAGCAGGTAAGAGTGCCTCACGACACCAGACAGGCTTGGAGCGGAACAATCGCCAGAGAGTCCGGGCCCAGACTGTATCCGGAAACCCGATGTTGCAGCACCGGATAGAACGGTGTCTCGCCCGAACGGAGTTGCTCCGTCCTCTGGAGAACCTGGCGGACGTATTGCCGAGTCTCCACATAGGGGAGGTGTTGACGCTCCTCCAGGATGGTCGGCCCCATATTATAGGCAGCCAGGGCGGTTTGCTGATCATCGAAGAGAGACAGCATGGTTTTGAGATAGCGCAATCCACCGTACACGAGGATCGGCAAGGAGTGTTCAGACCGAGACAGGCCGACTTCTTCCAAGGCGCCAGGTCTGATTTGCAGAGGTCCACGACCGCCTCGGCGGCCCTGTTTCATCGGATTGTGGGCGTCACTTTCCTGAATCAGGACGGCCAGGGCCAAGGGCTCGTCAAGCTCCAACTCCCGCGCCAGGCAGCGGGTATACTGTCCCAGGGTGAGTTTGCTGGGGGGCTGGGAGGGCTGGGGCTTGATCTGTTGCTGGGGGAGCTGATCCGTGACCGGCGGCTGCGGAGTCACCGCTATCTGTACGATTTGGTTCGGTTTTTGGCTCGACTCTTGATTCGATTCTTGGCTCGGTTCTTGGACGGGCATTGGCGCCGAACTCGCCGGTGGCCGCAGGACGAGGAACCCGACGCTCAGCAGGACGGCGCCGAGGCAGGTATAACGCCACGCCGGATAGGTCGGTGAGGAAGACGGGACAGTGTTCATACGACACATTTCTCCTTGAGACGAAACTTTTCCTGAGTATGCGCAGATCAGCAAAACTGGAGGGGAGAAACGGGGGTAACCCGTGTCAGTTTTCAGAAGCGGTGCAGGACAGGGGCGGGATGTCACCCGAATTGATTCGCCGGGACAAGTCTCCTAGCATGGGAGACACAAGGCGCGCGTGGGAGATCCGGTATGGCGGCATTTCAGTATCCAGGGTCCGCGACTACAGACGCCTCGCTCGACCAACTTGCTGAGCGGGCGATTGCTCTGGCCGCCCGTCTTTTGACCAACGCCAAACAGTGACAGAACGACCAGAAACTCACTTATGATAGCAAAATTGCCCGCAGGATGGAAGATCCACCGGGCAAAGCCCTGACGCTGGCGCTGGCCGACCAAGCCTTCCGCAGCCGCGCTCCGGCCCGGATTGCCGACCAACTCACACACCTGATCGAGCAGTATGGGGTGTCGCCCTACTTCGCCGTGTAGGACCAGGCCAGCCTCTTCCCACACGGCCTGATGGCCACCTGCATGCCCCGGCTGGTCGTTCGCCGGATCGCGGCCAGGCTGCGGCATGAAACACACGATGTGATTCTTCCGGCCGAAGAGCGGAAGATGCGGGCCTATCTGGACGAGCGCTACCGGACCGGCACCCGGCTCAACCTCAAAGCTGGGCGAGGCCACTCCGGGCGAAGACGAGGCCGAACGTTTTCTGCACGTCTATCTCTCTCTGTTAGAGCGTGACGATATGAAGGGCGGGAGCAGCCTGAGCGGCCTCACTCGTCGGCCAGGGCAAAGACCCACAACACCCCGCCCTGGGGCACATGGACGGTGTGGCCAAAGGCTTTGTCGAGCAGCTCCTGTTTGCGCTGGGCATCCACGCCCCAGCCGGACTGCACGGCAATATACTGCACGCCGTCAATCGCGTAGCTGCTGGGCACGCCGGTCACCCCCGAGTTGGTCCGCTGCTGCCACAGCACCTCACCGCTTGTGGCGTCAAAGGCGCGGAAGTAGCGGTCGTTGGTGCCGCCCGAGAACACCAGACCTCCGCCGGTGGTCAGCACCGGTCCCCAGTTGTGGGACCGAAAGGTCGTCGTCCAGACCTGTTTGCCGGTGTTCATGTCCCAGGCTTGCAGCTCGCCGATATGCTCCTTGGCGTCCTCGTGCAGGATGATCTCGATATCCGAGATTTTCAGCCCGACGAACAGATCGCCCGGCCGATAGGTGGCCGGCTCGCCCTGCATGGCGCCGCACAGATTTTCGTTGGCCGGGATGTAGACATAGCCGGTCTTGGGATTGTAGGCCGACGGCGGCCAATCCTTGCCACCCCACACCGAGGGGCAGAACTCGGCCCGCTTGCCGATATCGGGGATCTTGTCCGGATCGTACTCGGGGCGGCCGGTCTGGGGATCGAGCCGGGTGAACACGTTCTGGCGGACAAACGGCTGGGCATCGACAAAGCCGATTGTATCGGCGCTGCGCTCCAATAGCCACAGGTAGCCGTCGCGCCCGGCGTGGACCAGACCCTTGAAGGTCCGACCGTCGCGTCGCACGTCGAGCAATAGCGGAGCCGACACCTCGTCCCAGTCCCAGGACCCGTTCCAGTGGTACTGGTGATGGCCCTTGAGTTCGCCGCTGTCAGCGTCGAGGGCGATGACCGAGGTGGCGTACAGATTATCGCCGGGACGGGCGCTGCCCATAAACGGCCCGCCGTTGCCCGTCCCCCAGTAGGTCAGGTTCGTCTCCGGGTCATAACTCCCGGTGATCCAGATCGACACTCCGCCGGTCTTCCAGCTGTCCCCAGCCCAGGTGTCGTGACCGGGCTGGCCGGGGCCTGGAATGGTATGGGTTTTCCACACCGACTCACCCGTCTCGGCGTCGAATGCCTGGATGAAGCCCCGAATCCCCATCTCGCCGCCGGACATGCCGACGATGACCTTGCCCTTCACAATCAGCGGGGCCAGGGTCATGTAATAGCCGGCCAGGTAATTCTCGACCTCGGTCTCCCACACCACCGCACCGGTCTTGGCGTCCAGCGCCACCAGATAGGCGTCAACCGTGGCCAGGTAGACCTTGTCCCCATACAGGCCGACTCCCCGGTTGGTCGGATGCAGCTGGAACAAATCCTCGGGCAACTCGCGGCGGTAGCGCCACAGCAGGTCACCTTTTCTGGCATCCAGGGCCAGTACCTGATTCTGCGGGGTGGTAATGAACATCACCCCGTCATTGACAATCGGCGGGGCCTGATGACCCTCGTCGACCCCGGTCGAGAAGGTCCACACCGGCACCAGACGCTTGACATTCTGGGGCGTGATCTGATCCAGCGGACTATAGCCCCAGCCGTCATAGGTCGCCCGGTACATCAGCCAGTTTTCCGGCTCGGGCTTGAGCAGGCGCTCGTCGGTGATCGGGCTGTAGGTGTCAAGCGCCTGGGCAGCGGCAAAGCCGGGCAGTCCTCCCAGGACCAGTAGAACGATCAGAACAATGCGTGTGGGCATACCGATTTCCTCGCTGTGTGCTGCCCGCGTTCTCTGTCCCCTTCAGGCGACCGGCCGGAACTCGATGTGCAGCTCCTTGAGCGCCCGCAGGGCGACGTTGGGGGCGACGCCGAAGTCATTCCTGCCCGGCGCAAACCACATCTCGTCAACCCGCTCCAGCAGCGTCTTGAACGACCAGTACAGCTCACGCCGGGCCAGCGGCGCACCCAGACAGTGATGGACGCCGGAGCCAAAGGCCAGATGCCGGCCGGGCTTGTCGCGCTCCAGGTCCAGCGCCTCGGGGCAGGCGAACTCCCGCTCGTCGCGGTTGCCGGCGGCGTAGCGCAGGTTGATCAGCGCCCCCTTGGGGATGCTGACGCCGTGCAGCTCGATGTCTGTGGCGGCGACCCGGAACAGTCCCTGGACCGGGCTCTCCAGGCGCAGCACCTCCTCGACAAAGGTGCGCAGATAGGCGTCCGGTTCGGCTTTGAGCAGCCGCCAGGCCGGCGGGTTGTCAATCAGCAGCTTCACGCCAAAGCCGATGGCGTTGGTCGAGGTCTCGGCGCCCCCGACAAAGGTATCGGCCATCATTTCGGCGTGCAGCTCATTATCGTTGAGCGGCCGCCCCCACTCGGGAATAACGCGGTTGACCAGCTCGGACAGCAGCGTGTCGTCAGGCTCCTTGCGCAGCCGCTCGAAGATGGGCTGAAAGTAGTGTTGGGCCTCGATCTCCATCTCCACCGACCAGTGTTCTTCCGCCTCGGTCTGCATCATGCCGAGGCGTTGGACCCAGGCGTCGGTCCAGGCTTTGATCTTCCAGATGTCCGCTTCAGGAACGCCCATCTGGCGGCCGATGATAATCAGGGGCAGCGGGACGGCAAACTGCTTGACCCAGTCGCAGCGGCCGGCGTCGATGAACGCGTCGATCAGCCGAGAGGCGGTTTCCCGGACGAAGGGGTCCATCTCGTTGATCTTCCGGGGGCGAAACGCCTCGTTGAAGATGGCCCGCATCTGCCGGTGGTTGGGATCGTCGCGGGCGGCCAGCGTCTGGGCCGGCACCCAGCCCTTGTCCTCGTACAGCTTCAGGATCCGCTCCGCGCGCTGTGGGTCGATCCGGTTCCGTCCACCGCTCTGCCCGCCGCGCATGCTGCTGACAAAGCGTTCGGTGTCGAGCAAGACCTGGTGCAAATCCTCGAAGCGGGTAATGACGTAGAAGCCGGTCAGCGGATCGCGCCACACCGGCGCCTCATCGCGCAGCTTCTGGTAGGCGTGATACGGGCAGTGCTGCAGGTCCACATCCAGCAGATTGATGTCGTCAAGGGACTCCGGCACGACCGGCCGGTAGGGCACTTTTTCGGTCATTGAGGTTTCCTTGGACTGATTGTTCCCAGGATTCTTTCACCTTCATACTGGACGCGCAACGCGGACGAAGAGAACCGCCCGGCTCACGTCTTCTTACCGCCGACTCTGCCGCTGAACGGCCCGGCGACCCGCAGGCTGCCCTCGACCAGTTGTAGCGGCAGGACCGGCAACGGCTTGGGTGCCGGTCCACCATGAATACGCGCCCGGTCTTTTGGATCAAAGGCCGAGGCGTGACACGGGCACACAAAGTGTTGTTGCTCGGCGTTCCACTCGGAGATATTGCAGCCGGTGTGGGTACATACCCCGGAGTAGGCGATAATGCCGTCCACCGCGACCTGGCGGGTTTTCGGGCTCAGTTCTTGCCGGGCAAAACGGACCAGCAGAATCTGGTTCAGGCGCGACCGGTCGCGGGCGACCTGGCTGGCCGCGTCTCTGGGATAGGCCAGGACCGGCGGGCCGCCGAGCGGGATGTCGTCACGGGTAATCAGGCGGCCGTCGTTTTCCCAGAAGGGATAGACCAGCTCGTCCCCGGCTTGGGGGGGGAGTCTTCTGGGATCGTCCTTTCTCTTTGAGGCGGCCGCCGTCCCTTCGGCCAGCGCCAATCCCACTCCCGCCGCCCCGATCAGCGACTTGAGCAGCATCCGGCGGCTGACACGCCGGCCGTGCGGACAGTCGTCACAGTTCACAAGACTCCTCGGCATGGGGCTTCTTCTACGCGCGGGAAGGGACCGAGTCAATTGCGGCGGAGGGCGAGAAGAGAGGAGCGAGCAAGAACCGGTAAAAAACGCCCCTGCTCGACTCCGAAGGGCCGGGCTTGTCTTCTCGCACGAATAGCGATAAAGCATTACTCATAAGGTAATTAAAATAAGATACCGATGTGGAAATCTTCTTTCGGAACCGCAGGCTCGCCAGAACGTTCAACTCCAGCAGCGCTCTCCGGCAAGCGTACGGTGAGCGCATGGCACGGACAATCATGAACCGTCTTGCAGTTCTCAGGAATGCCCAGATCTTATCGCTGGTACCGACGACCCGGCCAGAACGCCGGCACCAGCTCACGGGCAGGCGAGGCGAGCAGTACGCCGTCGGCCTCGTTCATCCCTACCGGCTCATTTTTGCACCGCGCCACAAACCGCTCCCACGTCGAACAGACGATGGGATCGATACGGACCGGGTGACCGCAATTACGATCATTGAAGTTGTTGACTATCATTGAGGGAGGGCAAGGATATGGCGACGGAGACCAATCAGTACCGACCCGACTACGCCGTCCCGCCAGGAGCAATCTTGGAGGAACGCCTTGCGGCACACGATATCTCACACGCCGAGTTCGCTCGGCGCTGTGGCCGTTCCGCAAAGCTCATCAGCGAGATCATTTCAGGGAAGGCACCGGTTGAGCCAGCGACTGCGCTGCAATTCGAGAAAGTTCTAGGCGTCGATGCGGGTATCTGGCTCGGCATTGAAAAAGATTATCAGCTTCACCGTGCCCGAGAGGCTGAGGCAGAAGAGACGGAAGAAGTGACTTTGTGGGTACAGGCATTTCCTCTGAAAGAGCTGATAAAACGCAGAGTCATAGAAAAGCCCGTTTCTAATTCCGACGCGCTGTCCAAACTGCTAACCTTCTTTGGGGTCGGGTCGGTCAACGCATGGTGCGTGAAGTATGAACGGATGAGTGTCGCCTATCGGCACTCACCGAGTTTTGCGAGCGACAAAACGGCGCTGGCAACGTGGCTGCGACTCGGAGAGCTGGAAGCTGAACAGCAGGAGTGTGGCGATTACAACGCGGCTCGATTCAAACAGGCGTTAAAGGAAATTCGAGGACTCACACGAGACCCGGTGGCGAGTGCCATAGAAAAGGCGCGGCAGCTCTGCAACGGTACCGGCGTCGTGCTTGCGCTCGTCAGACCTCTCCCGAGGACCGCGCTCAGCGGCGCGGCTTGGTGGCCCACCCCTCGCAAGGCAGCGATCGAGCTGAGCGCTCGCCATAAAACAGGCGATCATCTCTGGTTCAGCCTGTTTCACGAGGCCGCTCACCTCCTTCTGCATAGCAAGAAGGGCATTTTTATTGACTGGACGAATGGGAAGGAGGCACGTACCGACATCGAAGCACGAGCTGATGTGTGGGCGTCCGACTTTCTCGTGCCTCGCTCCCATTGGGAACAGTTCACTGCCGCAGGCGCGTATAGTGAAGGCGCTATACGCCAATTCGCCGAGGAACAGGGCATAGCCCCGGGCATCATTGTCGGGAGACTTCAACATGAAAACCGTCTACCCTGGCGGACACCGCTGAACAGCTTAAAGGTCCGGCTGAAATGGGAGACCACCTCATGAGCAGTCCCAGGGCATCAGAAGCAAGACCGGCGGGAACGCAAGCCGCGCCGCAGTCCACCGAAAAATTCGACCGGCTGAAGGGCATCCTGCGGACGATGTTTCAGCTCGACCGGGGCGACCTGGACTTCGGCCTGTACGGATCATGAACCTGAAGGCGCAGGAAATCACAGATTTTCTCGATAACAATCTGCTGCCCCAGGTGCAAACGGCGTTGGCGGGCAATGCTGCTGACCGGCTGGACGAATTGGAAAAGGAGCCGGCTCAGGCTTGTGAGCAGGCCAGAGGCTTGGGCGTTGGGCCCGAAACCACACCGAGGGTCAAAGAGCTGGAACAACAACTGGCCGAGGTAAAGGCCGATGCAGCCGCAGAGACCGAGGTCTACAACCATCTCGCCAACTTCTTCGCCCGCTATTACGATGAGGGCGATTTCATGTCGTTGCGGCGCTATTCGGGCGGCGGCCAGCCGAGCTATTTGATCCCCTACGACGGCGAGGAAGTGAAGCTACACTGGGCCAATGCGGATCAGTATTACATCAAGTCAACCGAAAATTACTCCTCTTATATCTTCACCGTAGGAAGCGGCGCGGAAAAACGGCGCGTGCGGTTCGAGATAGCCAGGGCGGACAACGAAAGGGACAATGTAAAGGAAGCGAGTGGCGAGCAGCGCCGTTTCGTGCTGGCGGATAGCGAGAGCGCAAAGACTATCGAGTCCGACAAGGGTGAGCTGGTTGTTCGTTTTGAACACCGACCACTGACGGCGGGCGAAAAGAAAACCTACTCCTGTCAGCATCAAGCAGCAGGACCGAATCAACGAGGCATCAGCGGGACGAATCCTCAAAGCCGTGGAGTCGGATTGGTTGACGCTGCTCGCTGCGCGTGCCCCAACGGAGAGCAACCCAGACCGCACCGTGCTGGACAAGCACCTTGCTACCTACACAGCCAAGAACAGCTTCGACTACTTCATTCACAAGGA